>CAJBVG010000186.1 GCA_903958995.1 uncultured bacterium
GCCACGTTCGCGTAAATCAGTTGAGAGCCTTCTTGTTTAATATGTTAATGGGATAATATGTTAATATGTTAATGAGTTATTTGCAATTTTAGCATTAACATATTACCCCATTAACATATTAACATATTAAAAAAGCTGCATTTATCATCCTGCATAAAAAAACCTGCATAAATGCAGTTGACATTCGCTAAAAATTAAAGCATTTTTGTTGTGTTGATTCGAATGTAA
Source organism: uncultured bacterium (assembly GCA_903958995.1). Taxonomy (GTDB): domain Bacteria; phylum Bacteroidota; class Bacteroidia; order Sphingobacteriales; family Sphingobacteriaceae; genus CAJBVG01. The sequence continues at coordinate 229 of CAJBVG010000186.1, forward strand.
AAAATAATACTCATTTTATATTCCTGTAAATCAATAGTTTATATATTGTTGATAAAATAATTTTGTTTGCTAAATAAATGCTATTATTTTTAGCAAATATTAAAACAGAAACATTAAAACATACATATTATGGCAGCAGCAGACGCAAAAGAAAAACTAAAGGCATTACAATTGACTTTAGATAAATTAGACAAAACCTATGGAAGAGGAACAGTGATGAAGTTAGGTGATAATCCAATCGAACAAATTGAATCCATTTCAACAGGATCATTAGGACTTGACATTGCGTTAGGCATTGGTGGTTTACCAAAAGGTAGAGTAGTAGAGATTTATGGTCCAGAATCATCAGGTAAAACAACCTTAGCAATACATGCGATTGCAGAAGCACAGAAAAAAGGTGGCATTGCAGCATTTATTGATGCAGAGCATGCATTTGATAAGTTCTATGCAAAGAAATTGGGTGTTGATGTAGAGAACTTATTAATCTCTCAGCCAGACAATGGTGAGCAAGCATTAGAAATTGCAGATAATTTAATTCGTTCAGGAGCAATCGATATTATTGTAATTGACTCGGTAGCAGCTTTAGTTCCTAAGAGTGAGATTGAAGGGGAGATGGGTGATTCTAAAATGGGATTGCAAGCACGTTTAATGTCGCAAGCATTACGTAAGCTTACAGGTACCATTAATAAAACTGGATGTTGCTGTATTTTCATCAACCAATTACGTGAAAAAATTGGTGTGATGTTTGGAAATCCAGAAACAACAACTGGTGGTAATGCCTTAAAATTCTATGCAACCGTACGATTAGATATTCGTAGAACCGGACAAATTAAGGATACAGATGAAGTTACAGGTAACCGTGTAAAAGTTAAAGTTGTTAAAAATAAAGTAGCACCTCCATTCCGCTTAGCAGAATTTGATATTATGTACGGAAAAGGTATTTCTAAATCAGGTGAGATTGTGGATTTAGGAGTTGACTATGAAATTATAAAGAAATCAGGTTCTTGGTTTAGTTACGGTGATACTAAACTCGGACAAGGAAGAGATGCGGTTAAGCAACTCATTGAAGATAATCCCGAACTAATGGAAGAGTTAGAAGTGAAAATCAAAGCCGTAGTTACTGCAGATTTGTTGGATGAGAAGGTAGAGGCAGTAGGGAAAGCAGCGAAAGCAGAAAAAGAAGAGAAAGAATAATACTTTTTTTATTGGTTAGGAGATTTCATGTTTTATGTTTTAAGGCGGCTCGGAAACGGGTCGTCTTTTTTAATTGTGAATTATGAGTTTTGAATTATGAGTTAAAAAACTAATTCACAACTCACAACTCACAACTCACAATTCATAATTCCTAATTATGAATAACGACATTCCCCGTTTTCTCCCCAAGCTCCACATATCTATGCGCATCGGGAACTTGTTCTAGGGTATACGTTCTGTCGATTATCGCTTTATACTTTCCTTCTTCGATGATCATTTTAAAAAACTCAATGTCTTCTCTACTATCTTTTGGAATAGGGAACTTTAATTGTCGACCGTTAAACCAGGATGAAAATAAAGCGAGTGGAATATTTTGAGCATATGGTCCTAGTTCTGTAGAAAAATATACCCCTTTCGGCTTTAATAGTTTAATGCATTTAAAGAAAGTACTCTTTCCAACAGCATCAAAAACTACATCGTATTTTTCATTTGTTTTAGTAAAATCTTCGGCAGTATAATCAATAACTTTATCGGCACCTAAACTTTTTAGCAGTTCGAGGTTCTTTGTATTTCCTACAGCGGTTACTGTAGCTCCAAAGTATTTTACTAATTGAAGTGCAGAAATTCCAATTGCTCCAGTTGCTCCATTAATTAGAATATTTTTTGGAGTACTGAAATCTATTTTACGAATGTTTGCATAAGCAAGCATTAATCCATCACATACTGCTGCGGCTTCTTCGAACGAATAATTATTTGGCATAATGGCCATCGAATTATTTTCATTTTTACAAATGTATTCCGCATGCGTACCAAAGGTATAAGTACTAAGTCCGAACACTTTGTCGCCCATTTTATATCTTGTTACCTTATCGCCAATAGCTTCTATAATCCCAGCAAATTCAGAGCCTAATACTTTCGCTTTGGGTGCTGTAATTCCTGATATTAATTTGATGAATTGAAATTCAGGATTCCGAAAACCACAATCTGTTCTGTTTACTGTGCTCGCCTTAATTTTAATAAGTACTTCATCTGCTTTAGGAATGGGCTTTTCAAGCTCTTCCAATTGCAATACATCGGCAGAGCCGTAATGATGGTAAGTTATGGCTTTCATTTTTGAGAGGGTGTAATTATTAAATAGATCTAACTATACTAAATATAATAATTAGGAATGTAATCATCACAATTAATTTTAAAACTCTTAAAAATCTTGTGGCAAATCTATATTGCGACTCTGCATTATCAAGAGTAATTTCACCGAGGTAGTTAAATGTTTGTGGGTACTTATTGAGAACTGATAATCCGATATATAATAGTGTAGATAATATTGGCAATGTGAGTATGCTTGTCTTGCTGCCATAGTCATCTACCTTGCCTGAAAAATTGAAATGAGTGGGAATGATGTCGGATAGTTTATTGTAATAATAGGCAACTAGAATAATTGTGCATGTCAAAACTAATAATGCTATAGCTTCAATTATTTTATCGACTATAGTTAATTCAATTTTAATGATTGGACGATTGCTTTTATTTATATTCATTTTTTAAAATTTTCCAAAGCTTTTACAATACGGTGTTAAGCCACATTCCGTGCATTTCGGACTACGAGCCAAGCAAGTGTATCTTCCATGCAAAATTAACCAATGGTGTGCAATATGAATTTTTTCGGAAGGAATAAATTTCACTAATTGTTTTTCTGCTGCTAATGGAGTTTTTGCATTGGTCGTTAATCCCAATCGTGCCGAAACCCTGAATACATGAGTATCTACAGCCATTGCAGGAGCGTGGTGAATAACTGATACAATTACATTGGCAGTCTTTCTGCCAACACCAGGTAATAGTTGTAAATCTTCAATATTGTCTGGTACTTCTCCATCAAATTTCTCCATTAACAATTTCCCTAATCCCACTAAATGTTTGGCTTTATTATTCGGGTAAGAGATACTTCTGATGTACGAAAATACCTCATCAACACTAGCATTAGCAAGTACTTCGGGATGAGGAAAGGCTTCAAATAATTTTGGTGTAATAATGTTCACTCGCTTATCTGTGCATTGCGCGGAAAGTACTACAGCCATTAACAATTCGAAGGGATTGGAGTATTGTAATTCTGTTTCGGCAACAGGTACATGTTCTTCGAAGTATTGAATTATTTTTTCGTAACGTTCAGATTTTTTCAAAATATATTTTTTGTTTCAATTGATAATTTAGTGCATTTTTTTAATAGTAATTTATAAAAATTGGATAGATTACTTAGGGTCAATAAAACAAATAATTATAGCGAATATTCTTAGTATATAATGGTATATAGAATGAGCTATTCATTAATATAATAATTTGTTCCCTTGCCAATTCCTTTTTTAATTAACAAAGATCTATCGACCATGGTGGCAAGTAGTTTCTTAATGGTTGGTAATGGAATATCTATACCTTCCGCTATTTCACTCGATTTACAACTTGGGTGATTTTCAATAAAATTAAATACTCTGTTTTCTACTTTTGTTAATTCTGGATTAGTCCCACTTGATTTAAGTTTTTCAATCAATATTTTCTGAATCGAATTTATACAATCTAGAAAAAAGTAAGCCCAAGGTTGTATGTCTTCACCTGGCCGTTGACGTTGACAATTCATTAGTGTGTTGTAATATTCAACTTTTCTATTTTCAATTTCATGTTCGAAGCTAATGTATTGAATCCAAGTATAGCCACTTTTTAGTAACAATAGCGTGGTCAGTAACCTACTCAATCGCCCATTTCCATCTTGAAATGGATGAATACTTAAAAACTCATAATTGAATAAGGCAATTTTAATAATTGGATGAATAGTGTTTTCTGTATTGTACCATTTTATTATATTTCTCATCGAATCCTCGGTTTCTATACCCGGGGCAGTAGTTTGAAATATAATATATTTACTTCCATCATAATTTGTAGCTTCTACTACATTTGCATGCTGTTTGTAATCTCCTCTATGCCATCCATCTTTCTCGTTATATTTCATCAAAATATTATGCAAATTCTTAATGTCGCTCTCAGAAATTTGAATATTCTCAAATGAATCTGTTATAATTTCTAAGGTTTCAAAATATCCAGCAACTTCTTGTTGGTCCCTTTCAATTAACTTAGAAATATTCAAATTTTTGATTAAAATTTCTACATCTTCGTTCGAAATTTTTGAACCTTCGATTCTGGTTGAAGCTCCAACACTTCTAACCGTTGCAATAGACTTTAATTGACTTAAACTGTATCCTTCTCTTTTTTCAATGGTTTTCCACTCTCCATCGAATCTGTCGATTTGGCTCAATTTGTTAATCATAGCCCATTCTAATGCTAACTTAAAAGTATAGGTTTCAGCGTTCATATATCCGTAAATATACGCAAATATACGCAAATATCCGTAAATATTCGTATTTGCTACGTAAATCTAATTTTTCAGCCTCGCTATTCGCCCAGCACTTCCTGCCAACCAAATAGTTTTGCCACTTGGTGAAATTCGTAGAGTATTGAATTTCAATTTTTGCTGATTAGCGTCTAGAAGTTCTAAAGATTTTTTTGATTTTAAATCAAACTTCGTTGTGCCCGAATTACTGGTGACATAGAAATCATTTTTAGACATAAATTGTACACAAGAACCGAAATAAGGAACAGGTGTTTTAAATGCCTTCCAACTTTTACCAGCATCTTTAGTATAGAATATACTTTCAATGCTCGCATCTACCTTGTCGTAATTTCCACCCACAACAGCTCCAATGTTTTTATTATAAAAGTCGATAGAGAATATTCCACCCATTTTCTCCCCCTGAAGAATTCCTGGATTTTGTATTTGAAATGATTTGTTGTTTTGTGATTGATGTAATACTCTAGATTTTAATCCTCCAGTAGCAATCCACATCTTCTTACCATAAAGAGCTATACTCGTATTACTAGAGGCAAAGAAAGCCTCACCATTTTCAATTGTAGGTAGGGTAGTGCACGCTACACGATTCCAAGTATTACCAGCATCATTGGTTTCTATCAATTGCATACAGCCGTCGATAGGGTCGCCAATGGCATAGCCATGTTTAGCATCTACAAATTTCATGCAATCAAAAAAGATGTCTTTGTTTGTATCGGTATATACTAGCTTCCAATTTTTACCTTTATCGGTTGTTTTGTATAGTAATGCTGGACTCTCGATGCTTAACAACAAAATGGTAATTTCATCAAGCACAGCAATTGATCTGAATTGTGGTGCTTTCCCATCGTATTGAATGGAGTCGATATGCCAAGTTTTACCTGCATCTACTGTATATCCCCAAACCCCTTTATTTGCCGCAAACCAAACCGTAGAATCGTTTAACACTTCTAATGCGCGGATGCTAATATTGGGTAGAGTAGAAAAGTACTTTACATCAACTGATTTCTCTTGAGCATGTAGTGAGGTTGAGAAAATGA
>CAJBVG010000187.1 GCA_903958995.1 uncultured bacterium
TCTTTATTAGTCCCATCTTAAATTCTTTTGGCTTAGAGTTAATTCTAACAGATTTCCAATTTATATTATTACTAATCATGACCATCAGTATTACTACTGCAGGTTATGTTATTAATGATTATTTCGATTTAAAAAGAGATTACATCAACAGAAATGAAGATGATATTATTATAGGTAAGACGATTAAACGTCGTACTGCGATGGCCGCACATTTTGTATTAAGTGGTATTGGTATCGCTATCGGTTTATACCTATCTTATATTATTCATGTTTGGGTATTAGCCTTTCTTCCAATCTTTATTGTTGGTTTATTATGGTTTTATTCTACCGAATATAAACGCCAATTCATTATTGGTAATTTAGTATTAGCCTTTGTAGGTGTACTTCCTATTATTATTACAATACTTTACGAACCTGCATTATTCAGAGCTTATCTTACTGTTGAGAATAGGGAAGTAGCTGTATTGTTATTTAAAGTGATTGGCTACTTTTCAATTATTGCATTTGGTATTAATTTACTTTATGCATTAGTGAAAGATTTACATGATATGCCTGGTGATGAAGCTACAGGTTGCAGAACTTTGCCAATAATTGCTGGCGAAATGGCTTCGAAATTTACATTTACCATCGTTAGTGTAATGTTGATATTCGCATTGTTCTATATTCAAAATATGCAGTATTTAAACAAAGCATATATCCCTTTAATGTATATAGTCTTTACCATTGAAATCCCATTAATACTAGCGAATACAATGCTGTTCCTTACGAACAAAAGTGAAAAATACAGATACATCGTTCGTCTGATTTCAATTATAATGATATTTGGAGTGATTGCAATTCCAGTTCTTAATTACTTTTCTGGAAATTAATAATGAAGGTCATCTTATTTTCAAAGTCTCCTCGTCGTCAGGAATTATTAAGCTTGATGGGCATTGAGTTTAAAGTGGTAACGAAAGATGTTGATGAATCTTATGCGGATGGTTTAAGTCCAGACGAAGTAGCAAAATACATTGCAGAGAAAAAAGCACATGCATTCGATGACGAACTTAATGATGAAATCTTAATTACTGCAGACACTATTGTTTCTATTGATGGTGAAATTCTTGGTAAGCCCACCGATGAAGCTGACGCAAAAAGAATGCTTCAAAAATTATCGGGTAAAACACATCAAGTATATACCGGTGTAGCACTATTACATAATCATCAAATCACTTCTTTTGTAGATAAAACGGATGTTGTATTTCGTAACATTACTAACGAAGAAATAGACTACTACATCAGCCAATATAAGCCCTACGACAAAGCCGGAGCATACGGTATACAAGAATGGATCGGACTAACCTGCGTAACGTCTATAAACGGCTCCTACACCAATGTAATGGGATTGCCTACAGAAAAACTTTTTCTGCGAATTAACGAAATTGCGAATTAACGAACTAGCGAATCTGCGAATTTGCGATTTGAGGCATTAACATATTAACATATTATCCTATTAAAATATTAATATCGCAGCCACTTATACAATTCCTTAAACGTAACCTTCTTACCATACATTAAAATACCAGTACGGTAAATTTTCGCTGCTACCCAAACCGTACCCATAAATCCTAAGATTAATAAAACCATCGATAATACTAATTGCCAAACAGGCACACCGAATGGAATACGAACCATCATTACAATAGGAGAGGTGAGTGGTATCATCGACATCCAAAAGGCAATAGGGCCATCAGGATTATTCGCTACCGCTGAACTTGAAAGTACAAAAGAAAAGATAAGGGGTATCGTAACTGGGAACATAAATTGTTGTGTCTCCGATTCATTATCAACAGCAGATCCAATAGCTGCAAACAATGCAGAATACAATAAATATCCTCCTAAGAAGTAAAATATAAATGTTCCAATAAGTAATGGGAAATTGATAGTGTTGATGGCATCCATAATTTGAGCAGCATCGTTACCACTCATTTGTTTCGATTGATCAAATGCCGAAGCTCCTGCACCAACAGCTACTCCAGTAGTTTGCTCAGTAGTTGAAGTCATCTTCGAACTCAATTTTTGTGTAACTATTCCACTTATAGTAGTGGTTAATACAACCCATAAGACGAACTGTGTTAAACCAACTAAGGCAATACCTATAATCTTACCCATCATAAGTTGAAAAGGCTTTACAGAGGATATAATGACTTCTACAATTCGGTTATTTTTTTCTTCAATAACTCCACGCATTACTTGCACACCATAAAGGAAGATGAATAAGTAAATTAATACCGATGCGAACATTCCAATTCCAAAACTTGCTCCTGCACTTCCGCTTTCTTCACCCTTATCGGTTAAACGAATGGTGTTTAAGGAAACATCCATGTCTAGGCTTTTTAAAATATCTCTAGAGATACCATTTTCCACAAGCTTCTTATCTTTTAATTCCGATTCAATTTCTTTTTCGATATAACTTACTACCGATATACTAGCTTGTTTCGTTGAATAAAGTTGAACTCCAGATAAATCTTTTGTAAGATTCGGGATGTATAATACATAACTATCTTCATCACCCTCAATAAGTTTTTTGGTAGAATCTAAATTGGAATTCACATATTGAAAACTCAATGATTTTGAATCCCTGAAATGGTCTTTAAATTGCTCCGTTTCATCAATCACATATACATTCTTTTTCTGATTCATTTCATCAGCATTTACAGCTAACCAAATGGCAATGGCATACATACCACCAATTAGAATAGGGCCTAAAAAAGTCATGATGATAAACGACTTTTTCTTTACTCTGCTCAAGTATTCACGGCTTATGATTAAGGCTATTTTTTTCATAGGTTTAGTTCGATGGAGTAACGTTTTGAATAAATATATCGTGGATAGATGGAATTATTTCTTCGAATGAAATAAGTTCGAAATGAGAAATTAAATGAGACAGCGTTTCATTAATACTTTTCCCATCATTAATTTTAATTTCCAACTGTGTGTGCTCTTCAGCATTAGCGATGGAAATAACATTCATTTCAGCACTTCTAATTTCTTCTTCGCTTTTCCCTTTGCGAATGATAACTCGATAAGTATTGTTTTTGTATTGATTTCGTATATCAACAACTTTTCCTTCCAATATTTTTTTCGACTTATCAATTAATGCAATGTGATCGCATAATTGTTCAACCGATTCCATGCGGTGAGAAGAGAAAATAATGGTCGTTCCTTTTTTGTTAAGTTCTAAGAATTCATTTTTGATGATATCAGCATTTACAGGGTCGAAACCACTGAAAGGCTCATCTAATATTAAGAGTTCAGGTTCGTGAATAATGGTAGCAATGAACTGAACTTTTTGTTGCATTCCTTTCGAAAGTTCTTCTACTTTTTTTGTCCACCACGATTCGATTTCCATTTTTTCGAACCAATATTTTGCTCTTTTTATCGATTCGCTTTTTGATAATCCTTTTAATTGTGCGAGGTAAAGAATCTGCTCACCAATCTCCATCTTCTTATACAAACCACGTTCTTCAGGGAGGTATCCAATTAAACTAATATGTTCTGGCTTTAGCTTTTCGCCTTTGAAATACACTACACCAGAATCGGGTGCTGTAATTTGATTGACGATACGAATTAAAGAAGTCTTTCCTGCACCATTCGGACCAAGAAGTCCAAATACAGAGCCTTGAGGCACAGTTAAGCTTACGTCGTTCAGTGCAATATGATTCTCATACTGCTTTACGATGTTCTCGATTTTTATCATATTCCGAATTGTTTGAGATAAATATAGGAATTAGACTTGAGACATGGGACATAAGACTCAAGACTTTTTGTAAAGGATTTGCGACAGTTTTTTTCTGTTTATTAATAAAAGTTAATTGAAAAAAGCTGCATTTATGCAGTTGTAAATGAATAATGTTGTTAGTTATTTTAGTAAAAAATATACAATTATGCATAATTTTCAAAAGTTAGAAGTTTGGAAGGCGTCGATGGAGCTAACCACAGAAATTTATAATTACACAAAAAACTTTCCTGATAATGAAGTATATGGAATTACATCACAAATGAGGAGGTGTTCGATCTCCATACCATCTAATATTGCAGAAGGTTCAGGTCGAAAAACGAACAAAGAGTTTGTTCATTTTTTAAGTATTGCGAATGGTTCTTCTTATGAGCTGCAAACACAAATCATTGTGTCCAATAACATTGGATATATTAATGAAGAAGTAAAAGATAGTTTGACAACTAAACTGATTAGTGTACAAAAAATGATTTATACACTAATCCAGAAATTTAGTTAATAAGTCTCGTATCCAATGTCCCTTATCTCAAGTCTAGAGTTTACTCAAAATACTCTTTCATACGCTCAAAAAATCCCTTGTCATTCTTATCCGGATTGGGTTTGAAGTTTGGTGATTCTTGAAGTTTTTCTAGTATTAATCGTTCCTCTCTTGAAAGGGTTTTAGGCGTCCAGATGTTAACGTGTACCAATTGATCACCTTTTTGGTAAGAGTTGATATCTTTTATTCCTTTGCCTTTTAAACGAAGTATTCTGCCGGCTTGAGTTCCTGGTTCAATTTTGATTCTTGCTTTGCCATCAATGGTTGGTATTTCAATACTGGTACCTAATGCCGCATCAATAAAGCTGATGTATAAATCGAAGATGATATTAATACCATCACGTTTTAATTGTTTGTGTTCTACTTCTTCAATTAAGATTAATAAATCTCCAGGAATACCACCTCTTGGTGCTGCATTACCTTTGCCTGTCATCGATAATTGCATACCATCAACAACACCTGCTGGAATATTAATTGTAATTGTTTCTTCTGCTCTTTCAACTCCTTCGCCATGGCAAGTGCCACATTTAGAAGTTATCGTTTGTCCTTCTCCATTACAAGTAGGGCAGGTACTTGTTGTTTGCATTTGTCCAAGAATAGTATTTTGTACTCTTCTTACACTTCCTGCTCCACCACAAGTTCCACATTTAGAAAAAGCTGTTTTATCTTTTGCCCCAGAACCACCACAACTTTTACAAGAAGCCATTTTCGTAACCTTAATGGTTTTCTCAACGCCGTTTGTGATTTCGTCTAGGGTTAATTTTACTTTGATACGAAGGTTAGAACCTTTGTGCATTCTTCTTCCACCACGTGAACTACCACCGCCAAAGAACCCATCAAATCCACCACCGCCACCACCGCCAAAAATATCACCGAACTGACTGAAAATATCTTCCATGTTCATTCCGCCTGGTCCACCACCATATCCACCTGCACTCGCACCACCACCAGCATGACCGAATTGATCATAACGTTGTTTCTTTTCTGGGCTACTCAATATTTCATAAGCTTCAGCAGCTTCCTTGAATTTATCTTCCGCAGCTTTGTCGCCTGGATTTTTATCCGGGTGAAATTTTATTGCTAATTTTCGATAAGCCTTCTTGATTTCATCGGCATCAGCAGTTCTTGCTACACCCAGAATATCATAGTAATCTCTTTTTGCCATATTATGCTCCAACTACAACTTTAGCGAATCGAATCACCTTGTCGTTTAATGTATAACCTTTTTCTAATTCGTCTATTACTTTGCCCTTCAAATCTTCTGTTGGTGCAGGAATATTAGTTACTGCCTCATGTAAATCTGTATTGAAAGCAGAACCTATTGTGTTCTCCATTTCCTTTAATCCTTGAGCAGTTACTGTACTTTTTAATTTATGATGTACTAACTTCAATCCTTCTTTTACGGCTTCCATATCCACTGCAGTTTCCACAGATTTCTGTGCACGATCAAAATCATCTAAAACAGTAATCATCGATTTTAAAGAATCTTCATTAGCTACTTTATATAAATCCATACGCTCTTTAGCTGTTCTACGTTTGAAATTATCAAACTCAGCTAACAATCGGATGTACTTGTCATTTACAGCTTCTAATTGAGCTTTCAAAGTCTCTTCAGCGCTCAATTCAACGGTTTCTGTTTTTTCTGTTGTCAATTCTTCTTGATTTTCCATTTCTGTCGAATCAATAGGCTCATTTGTCATATTATCTGCTTCTTGCTCTGTCATTTCGTTCTTATTTTCAATATATATTCGTTTTACCCAATTATTCAAATTGTTTGCCAATCAGGTGCAATCGTCAGTTTGTCAGTCAAAAAATAAAAATTCTCTCCCCATTTGCATGAAGAGAGAATGAATTATGTATTCTAAATGTGATTATTTCAATAATTTATCAAGCTCCTTATCAAGCTCTTCACCTCTTAAGTTTTTAGCTACAATAATTCCTTTTTCATTGATTAAAAAATTTTGAGGAATGAAATTCACTTGGTAATCCGCTCCAGCAGATGATTGCCATCCTTTTAAGTCACTTACATGATTTTCCCATGTTAATTGGTCTTTAGCAATAGCAGCAATCCAAGCTTCTTTGTTTTTATCTAATGAAACACTGTAGATGTCGAATCCTTTGGCATCCTTGTATTTTGCATCTTTATATTTTGCATAACTCTTCACCAAGTTTGGATTCTCCATTCTGCAAGGCCCACACCATGATGCCCAGAAATCAATTAATACGACTTTACCTTTGATAGAAGATAATTTGATTTCTTTCCCTTCAGTATTCATCAATACGATGTCTTTTGCTTTTTCTCCAACGTTAATGCCAATCTCTTGAGCAAATGTTGTTGCACTTATTAATAAAATGCTTAATGCGATGAGTGTTCTTTTCATATTATGTTATTGAGTTATTATGTTATTATGTTATTGGGTTATTATACCAGTCACCAGTCACCAGATACCAATTAAACCCACTGATACTTATCCTCCACAATCTTCCCATTCTCACACTTGATAATTCTCGAAGGGAACTTCTCAATCATTCTATAATCGTGGGTAGCCATTAAAACAGCAGTACCGGTTTTGCTGATCTTCATTAATAAATTCATCACTTCAACGGACGAATCGGGGTCTAAATTGCCCGTAGGTTCGTCGGCTAGTATTACTTCAGGGTGATTAATTAATGCACGAGCAATTACTACTCGTTGTTGTTCACCACCGGAAAGTTGATGTGGCATTTTATGGTTTTTGCCATTTAATCCAACTTCATTTAGTACTTCTGCTAATCGAGCATCCATTAAAGGCTGATCATCCCAACCTGTGGCTTCCATAACAAAACGTAAATTGTCTTCGACAGATCGGTCGGTTAATAATTGAAAATCCTGAAATACAATACCCATCTTACGACGCATATAAGGTACTTCTGAAATTTTAATCTTACCAAGTTCAAACCCGACAACGCTACCAGTACCTCTACTGATCATGAGGTCACCATATATCATTTTCAATAAACTGCTCTTCCCGCTACCGGTTTGACCAATAAGGAAGATGAATTCCCCTTTGTTTACTTTTAGACTAACATCAGATAGTACTAAGTGGTTACGTTGAAAAACATCAACTTGATCTAATCTGATTATTTCAAAATTGTCCATTAAAATTCTAGTTTTTTAATTACCCCAAATGGTAATTCTTTAATCAA
>CAJBVG010000188.1 GCA_903958995.1 uncultured bacterium
AAGATGGAGGTTTAGCTGATATTGCGCCTACTATTTTAGATATTTTAAATTTAAGTCCATCTGCAGAGATGAATGGACATAGCTTGTTGATTAAATAAAAAATGAAATACATCTACTCCCTACTTATTGTCATTTTGTTTTTTGCTTGTCAAGATGATTCAAAAAAATCAGATGCAATTCGTTATTATGAATTCTCTATTCAAGATGTCATCGCTAATGAAATCAAAGCAATGCACAGTGTCGACAATTCGTTTGTGAAAGTAGTATTATATAAAAATTCGAAGATTGAAAAACGAAATATTGCAGGAACAGATTTGATTTCAGACCTAGAAAGTTTCCAAGAATTCGATTTGAATAAAGCAGCTTGGCAAAATTCGTATGTGAAATCTAGAACTGATAATCACACAAGATATTTATCTAAAGAGGCAAAACTCACCATGAAGTACATTGATATTTATGGTGATGAAAAAAATCCTTCACGCGTTCAAATCTATTTTCAAAACACCAATAACTTATACGAATCGTCAAAATTCATAGTGATTGAACCTGGAAAATTTTACAGCATTTTTAGTTTGCAAGATGTGAAAGGCATGAGCGCAGACACCTTATTTATAAAGACTTTCCTGAATTAATGCATTTGCTTCAAGGCTTCTGTTACCGATTCTACTGGTAACATACAAGCTTTGTTTTTACAAACATAAATATTGGTTTTGTTTTCAATAAATCTATTCAGATGTAAGGCATTATTATTTGCCTTTGCACTAAAACTAAACAAAGCTTGAGGCATATATTGGCTAGCCATTTCTTTATAAATAGACTCTGCATTTGCTCCAGTAATTACTACCTCTAACCCACCAATAGTATGCATTAAAAGGAATTTCGTCCATACCGAAAACGAAGGTGGATAACGTTTCGCATGATCCAAAATGGTATGCATCATTCGGTTGGAAAGCTCCTCGTAATTTGGTAAGTCTAATAAAATAGAAAGCTGTTTTAAATTAAATTGCATGCAAGAATTAGAAGATGGAATAACGGAATCGTAATACTCTTGCTTGCGAGCAACTAAAGGCTCTGCAGAAGCGGAGGTGTACCAAAACATTCCTGAAGCTTCATCGAAATATTCTACTAAACAATAATCCGTTAAGCGTTTTGCTGTAGTCAAATACTGATCATCTGCAGTTATTTCATGTAAACTTAAACAGGCTTTAATCACAAAAGCATAATCGTCTAAAAAGCCATTTACTTTCGACTCGTTATTTTTAAAGCTCCTACTTAGTTGATCTCCGTTTAATAATTTTGATAATATAAATGACATGCTCGCAATAGCTTGTTCTTTATAGGCAAGTTCCGAAGTTGATTTATAAGCATCGCATAAACCCTGTATCATGAGGGCATTCCAAGCACACAATTGTTTATCATCTAATCCAGGGCGCACTCTACTTTCTCTATGGTTAAACAATATAGCTAAGCAATGATCAATACGATCTGACCAAAGTTGTTCATTTAATTGATACTTTTGAATAAACTCTTGATGATTGCTTACTGCAAATAAATTATTTAATCCGTGCTCAAAATTACCCTCTTCTTCACATTGAAAATATTCGATAAACAAAGGAGCATCATCTCCTAATAAATCTTTTAATTCAGCTATGGTATAGCAGTAAAATTTACCTTCTACCCCTTCCGAATCGGCATCGAGAGCAGAGTAATAAGAATTAGTTTCCTTGTTTAATAATTCACGATTACAAAAATCGATGAGGCTTTTCATCGTTTGTAAATACAAAGGAGTTTTGTATTTCGAATAGGCATTCGCGTACAAGCTTATCATTTGTGCTTGGTCGTAAAGCATTTTTTCGAAATGCGGAATTTTCCAAACACCATCAACAGAATAGCGATAAATTCCACCACCTACTTGATCATAAATTCCACCACGAGCAATTCGATGTAGAGTATTTTGAATAGCGTAATCGAGAACATCATTTGGATTGAAATGTTGATAGGCCATTAAAAAATCAATGTTTGCAGGCACTGGGAACTTAGGCGCACCTTGGGTTCCACCGTTCTCTAGATCGAGTAAACGCATCCATTTCTGCATGTATTCATCGAAATAATTTGAAGGAATTTCATTTACATCAGATTTCTCTGAGATGAATTCCATTTTACGAACACCGTCAATTAATTTATCAGCATAATCAATTAGCTCTTGAGGTTTGTTGCGATGCATAGCAGCAACATTACTCAATATGTTTATCCAATCTATTTTTTTGAAATAGGTACCACCATATACTGGTCGACCATCGGGAAGTAAAATACAATTCAATGGCCAGCCACCTGTACCATTCATTAATTGCAAAGCCGACATGTACACTTGGTCGATATCCGGACGCTCTTCACGATCTACTTTAATGTTTACATAAAGTGCATTCATAACTTCTGCTACTTCATTGTCTTCGAAACACTCGTGCTCCATAACGTGGCACCAATGACAAGCTGAATAACCTATACTAATTAAGATGAGTTTGTTCTCGCGCTTCGCTTTATCCAATGCCTCTTGACCCCAGGGATACCAATCTACTGGGTTGTTAGCGTGTTGTAATAAATATGGGGAGGTTTCGAAACGAAGTTGGTTCATTTTTGCAAATTCTAAATTTTAAATTCTAAATTCTAAATTCATATATGAACCAACTACGAGTTACGAAATACGAGTTACTATTTAGACATTTCTGCAAAATACTTATGGAACAATGGAATAGTTTCAATGCCTTTGTAGTAATTGAATAAACCATAGTGTTCGTTAGGTGAGTGTAATGCATCCGAATCTAAACCGAATCCCATTAACACTGATTTTAATCCTAATTCTTTTTCGAATAAAGCAACAATTGGAATACTTCCACCACCACGAGTTGGGATAGGTTTTTTACCATATGTTTGCTCCATTGCTTTGCTTGCTGCTTTAAATGCAATTGAATCTGTTGGTGTAAGTACCGCTTCACCACCATGATGAGGGCGAACTTGTACTTTAACTGATGCAGGAGCAATTGATTCAAAATGTTTTTGGAACATTGCAGTAATATCATCTGATTTTTGATTAGGAACTAATCTCATTGAGATTTTTGCAAATGCTTTAGAAGGTAATACTGTTTTAGCACCTTCGCCAGTGTAACCACCCCAAATACCGTTAACATCTAATGTTGGACGAATACCTGTACGTTCTATGGTTGAGAAGCCTTTCTCTCCCCAATCTTCACTAACACCTAAATCTTTTTTATACTCTTCTAAGTCGAAAGGAGTTTTAGCCATTTCAGCACGATCTTCGGCAGATGTTTCTAATACACCATCATAAAATCCTGGGATAGTGATGTGATTATTTTCATCATGCATCGAAGCAATCATTTTTGCTAAGATGTTAATTGGATTGGCAACTGCACCACCGTAAACACCTGAGTGTAAGTCGCGGTTCGGTCCAGTTACTTCAACTTCTACATAGCTTAATCCACGTAAGCCACAGTCGATAGAAGGAACATCATTTGCAAGAATTGAAGTATCAGAAATTAATACCACATCAGCTTTCAATCGTTCTTTATTTGCTTTAACGAAAATACCTAAGTTAGATGATCCCACTTCTTCTTCACCTTCAATCATGAATTTCACATTGCAAGCAAGTGAATTTGTTTTCATCATGATTTCGAATGCTTTCACGTGCATATAAACTTGACCTTTATCATCGCATGAACCACGAGCAAAGATTGCACCGTCGGGATGAACAGCTGTTTTACGAATAGTAGGTTCGAATGGTGGAGTTTCCCACAATTCCAATGGAGTAGCCGGTTGCACATCATAGTGACCGTAAACTAATACTGTAGGTAAAGAAGGGTCAATCATTTTCTCACCATAAACTATCGGGTAACCCGCAGTTGGACAAACCTCAACTTTATCAGCACCAGCAATAATAAGTTTCTCTTTCACAAACTCTGCTGTTTTAAACATGTCGTCTTTGTGAGCTGAATCCGCACTAATAGATGGAATTCTTAAAAAATCAAATAATTCGTCGAGGAATCTCTGACGATTTTGGTCGATGTATGAATTAATTTCTGACATATAAATTCTATAATTTGTGGGTAAAAGTACTATTTATACCATTATTTCGAAGTATCTTTTTAAAATAAATTAATGTTGAAAAATCTAATTCGAAAGAATAAAGCAAATCAGTATTTTTGGTTTGGATTAATGAGGATTTTGTGAATTATTTAGATGAATTAAACCCACAGCAACGTGCTGCGGTAGAAACGATAAATGGCCCGATGATGATAGTGGCAGGTGCGGGCTCTGGTAAGACGAGGGTGATTACGTACCGTATTGCACATTTAATTAATAGTGGTGTTGATCCGTTTAACATATTAGCCCTAACTTTTACCAACAAGGCTTCCAAAGAAATGCGTGAACGTATTTCGAAGATTGTAGGCCCACAAGCTAAAAATATCTGGTCGGGTACCTTCCACTCCGTTTTTGCTCGTATCCTTCGTCAAGAAGCTGACAAAATCGGTTTCCCCGCTAATTTTACCATTTATGATAAAGATGATGCCAAGAGTTTACTTAAAAGCATTATCAAAGAGCAAAACCTCGACGAAAAAGCATACAATGTAAACCATGTGATGCATCGCATATCCAGTGCTAAAAACAACTTGATATCGGCAAAGGAATACAATGAAAATGAGCAAATCCAAGCCGACGATTTCTCGATGGGTAAAGGTAAAATTGGATACATTTATTCGATTTATCAAAGTCGTTGCGAGCGTGCAGGTGCTATGGATTTCGACGATTTGCTATTTAAAACCAATGTGCTTATTCGTGAGCACGCCGATGTACTTCATAAATACCAACATAAATTTAAATATGTGATGGTTGATGAGTACCAGGATACCAACTTCTCTCAATATTTAATTGTTAAAAAATTAGTTGCTGTACATCAAAATATTTGTGTGGTGGGTGATGATGCACAAAGCATTTACGCCTTCCGTGGTGCTAATATTCAGAATATTTTAAACTTCGAAAAAGACTATCCAGAAATGAAAGTCTATAAACTCGAAGAAAATTATCGTTCTACACAAAACATAGTGGAAGTAGCGAACTCCGTAATCGCCAAAAACCAAGATCAAATTAAGAAAAACGTATTCTCGCAAAAAGAAACTGGTGAGAAAATCCAAGTATATAAAGCCTTTTCAGACAATGAGGAGGGTAAAATTGTTGCGGAGTCTATACTTCAAGAAAAGGGAAATTCAACATTACAAAACAGCGACTTTGCGATTTTGTATCGTACCAACTCTCAATCGAGAGCTATGGAGGAAGCCTTACGAAAACTTAATATTCCTTATAAAATTTATGGTGGACTTTCCTTCTATCAACGTAAAGAAATAAAAGATTTATTAGCGTATTTCAGACTAGCGGTTAACCATGCCGATGAGGAAGCATATAAGCGAATTATCAACTACCCTATTCGTGGTATTGGTAAAACAAGTATGGATAAATTGATTGTTGCAGCAGGAGCTCAGAACACAAGTTTATGGACTGTTTCCGAGAATGCGAATCAATTAATTGGAGCTAAAGCAGGAAATAGTATCGAGAATTTCATCACAATGATTAAAAGTTTTGCGGTATTAATTCACTCGCAAAATGCTTTCGATGCGGCTTCTCATATTGCTAAGCAATCCGGACTTCTTAAGGATTTATATGATGATAAATCGATTGAAGGATTGAGTCGATATGAAAATATTCAAGAGCTTTTAAATGGTATTAAAGACTTCTCTGATCGTGAAGACATAGAAGACAAAAGCTTAGCATTCTTTTTACAAGACATTGCCTTATTAACAGGTAATGAGAAATCAGAAGAAGAGAGTAAAGACACTGTTTCACTGATGACTATTCACTCAGCGAAAGGATTAGAGTTTCCACACGTATATATAGTTGGATTGGAAGAGAATTTATTCCCTTCTCAAATGGCCTTAAATTCTAGAGCAGATTTAGAAGAAGAGCGACGCTTATTTTATGTAGCCATTACTAGGGCCGAAAAGAAATTAAACCTGAGTTATGCGGTATCTCGCTACAAGTGGGGCTCTCCTATTTCTTGTGATCCGAGTCGATTCTTAGAGGAGATTGACCCCAAATACCTGGAAATAAACTTCCTTCAAAAGCCATTACCGAATACTCATTTTGATGAGGATAGGCAAAGTTACAGCAGTATTGCTGGCAAACCTAAGCCATTAATGCAAACAAATAGTCTTGCAAAACCTTATAATCACGTTGTTTCAGGCGATTTTATTGCGTCCGACCCTAAGTCAATTCAGGTAGGAATGGAAGTAGAACACCAAAAGTTTGGCTTCGGTACAGTATTGGATTTAGAAGGTGCTAGTGGGGATATCAAAACTACCATTGACTTTAAACAAGTAGGAAAAAAGCAATTATTATTAAAATTTGCTAAATTGCGCATTATAACCAATTAGCCAATATGCCAATTAGCTAATGTGCCAATGATTTAGGCATATATCTCAGATTTCATATTAGCACATTTTCGCATTAGCACATTAGCACATTATCGAATTAGCACATTAATTATGTTTGATTACAACACCACAAGATCTTCACTCCTTTATTCAGAATATGGAAGAAATATTCAGAATATGGTGAAATTCATAAAGACCTTAGAAAGTAAAGATGAGCGAAATAAACACGCTCAAGCCGTTATTGATTTGATGGGTTTTCTGAATCCACACTTAAGAGATGTGGCTGACTTTAAACACAAGTTATGGGATCACTTATTTATCATAGCTGATTTCGATTTAGATGTTGATTCTCCCTATCCAATTCCATCTAAAGAATCATTAGATACGAAACCAAATCGAGTGCCATACCCTTCAAACCGTATTAGATACAAGCACTACGGCAAAACCGTAGAGTTAATGATTGAAAGAGCGAAGCAAATTACAGATGAGCCAGAACGTAAGTCGAATATGGTAGCATCTATCGCAAACTTCATGAAAATGTCGTACGTAACATGGAACAAAGATTCGGTAAGTGATGAATCAATTATCAATGATTTAAAAACTTTATCTAATGGAGAATTGGTATTAGATGAGAATGTGAATTTGAATAAAGTTGAAGTACGTGCAACACCAAATAAAGCACGCCAAAACAACAACTTCAAACAACGTAATAACAACAACAATAACAACAGAAATAGTAACAATAAAAACAATAACCGAAACACAGGTAAAAGTCGCTATTAACCGATATCGACAATTGTGAAAATATTCTTTTCTTGAATCGTAATAAATCCTTTATCTTCAATGCCGATAAAGGATTTTTTTATATGGATACTTTCGAAATTAGAGGTGGCGTTAAGCTTAAAGGTGAAATCACCCCTCAAGGTGCTAAAAATGAAGCATTACAGATTATTTCTGCGGTTCTTTTAACCGACCAAGAAGTTACAATTTCTAACATACCAGACATCGTTGATGTCAATAAGTTAATCGACTTATTGCAAGACATGGGTGTAAAAGTAGATCGCAAATCGAAAGACACTTATGTATTTAAGGCTGATGAAATTAATTTAGAGTATTTCAAGAGTGATGCTTTTAAGAAAAAAGGATCAGCGTTGCGTGGTTCGGTAATGATTGTTGGACCTTTATTAGCGCGATTTAAAAGGGCATACATCCCTCGTCCGGGTGGCGATAAAATTGGAAGAAGAAGATTGGATACTCACTTCTTAGGATTCCAAAAATTAGGGGCTAAATTCAATTACGATTCTAAGGATTCATTTTTCAGCGTAGATGCTACCGAATTAACAGGTACGTATATGTTATTGGATGAAGCATCTGTAACCGGTACAGCTAACATCTTAATGGCAGCAGTATTGGCAAAAGGTACCACTACCATTTACAACGCAGCTTGCGAACCTTATATACAACAGCTTTGCAAAATGCTTAACAGCATGGGAGCAAAAATAACTGGTATTGGATCGAATTTACTTACGGTAGAAGGTGTAACTTATTTAGGTGGATGTTCACACAGAATGTTACCGGATATGATTGAGATAGGCAGTTTCATTGGCTTAGCGGCGATGACCCAATCAGAAATCACTATTAAAAATGTTGGATACGAACACCTAGGAGTAATTCCAGAAGTGTTTAAAAAATTAGGGATAAAACTAGAACGCAGAGGAGATGATATCTACATCCCATCTCAAGAAATTTATGAGATTGAAACTTTTATTGATGGTTCTATCTTAACAATTTCTGATGCTCCTTGGCCTGGATTTACTCCTGACTTACTAAGTATAGTTTTAGTAGTTGCTACGCAAGCTAAAGGCTCTGTACTTATTCATCAAAAAATGTTTGAGAGCAGATTGTTCTTCGTCGATAAATTAATTGACATGGGTGCTCAAATTATTCTATGTGACCCGCATCGTGCCAATATTATTGGACTAGCACGTAAAAATCCATTGCGTGGTATCGCCATGACCTCTCCAGATATTCGTGCAGGGGTTTCATTACTAATTGCGGCTTTATCTGCTGAAGGGAAAAGTACCATTTCTAATATAGAACAAATCGATAGAGGCTACCAAGATATTGAACAACGATTAAAAGCGATTGGTGCTGATATTACCAGATGCTAATTCTTAAATAAAATAGTTGTTATAACAAGAATAACATACTACTAAATCCCTGTAATGCTGAATATTACAGGGATTTTTTTTACATTTGTGTTCTCATTTTAACACGCTCTATATGAAAAATTTACTTTCAATTACTGCACTTATGTTTTACGTATGTATTACATCTTGTACATCTTCGCCTGAAGAAAATGCCAAATATTCGATTAAATCATTTATGAAAGTGAATTTGAAAATTCAGAACAACTATGAACCTATTTCTTTTTCAGCTATAGAAACATTAGCTATACCAGACACGATGACAAATAATAGGATATCATATTTTAAAATAAAACACAACTATTCAGTTATGAATGATTTAAAAGAAAAGGTAAATATGAATGTTGAATTTTATTTAGATAAAGATTACCGAGTTAATGGCGCCAATGTAGATGACCTTACAAGAAACGAATAACATCGGGGTCATTTACTTTAGATTTAATGATAGGATCAATACGTAAAGCTTCTGAATCACTAAAGTCGTGAGGATACAGAATTTTATTAATGTCCTCTTTATTACTTGCTGGGTTTAACCAAACATCTATTTCCTCATCATTTAATTTTAAAGGAGAACGATGGTGTTGAATTTGTTGCAATAAATTTGCAGCTGCAGTGGTTAAGATGGAGTACGACTTCATTATTTCACCAGTTGCTTGGTCAACCCACTCTTCCCAAATACCAGCTAAGATGGTTGCTTCTTGGTCTATTCTACGAATCAGAAATGGTTCATTTAATTTATTTTTTTGAGAGCCCTCAACAAAATAATCGACAGGTATAATGCATCTTCTTTTCTGAATGGCTTGACGAAACGAAGGCATATTAAAAATACCCATCTCACCTTTATAGTTCGTGTCATTCGTATCGTTGAGTTTCCCTTCCGCACGAGCATTAAATAGATACAATTTTTTAGCAGCCCAACTTGGCGTTAGTCCGAAAACCATTTGTTGATAATATTCAGGCTGAGCGTCTGTAATTACATAAGATTGCATACCAATCCAAGTATTTACATTCGGAATAAAACTTAAGTGATCTTTTATTATGCGTTGTTCTAAAACCTTAGAAGCTATCTTCGTTTTTTTGCGGTTCTTGAATGTTAATTCAGTTTGGGCAGTAACAGAGCACATTATATTTCATCTAGATGTTCAAGAGAAAGAGGCTTACTGATAAAAGAAATTACACTTGAATAATCTTTAGAACGACGAATATCATTAGGATCAACTGAACTGGTCAGCATAATTACTTTGGTATTTTTTAAATTATCGGCAGTGATTTTCTCAAACTCCACAAGGAATCCGAAACCATTCATTATGGGCATATTGATATCAAGTAATATAATTTTCGGAATCAACATTTCATCCGTAGTTGTTTTATTCTCCGAAAAATAAGTCAGCGCATCGTTTGCTGAAGTGAAAACAATAATATTTTCAGCAACCATGTTCTTACTCAGAATATGTTTATTAACCATATTGTCAATATCACTATCGTCAATTAACATGATGCTTTTGTACTTGTACTCGTTCATATCATCTTGTATTAAACCAATTGTGGAATGGGTGTTTCACTATTATTATTTAAGGGCAAGTATACTGTAAATATTGTACCTCTATTTTCTTCACTTTCTAAAATTACTCTTCCACCAGATTTCTCCACTGCATTTCTAACAATATACAAACCTAAACCTGTACCCGATGATTTAGTATTACCTCTGAAAAACATATCGAATACATTTCTTTGTAATGTCTCTGGTATCCCTTGCCCATTATCTTCCACCTGAACCATCAATTCGTTATTTTTTTTGAAGGTAGATATTTTTATAGTTGATTTTGGTTTAGATGAGTCTTGATACCTAATGGCATTGATTATTAAATTTTGAAAAATATTATTCACTAGCGATTTGTCTAATCTCAATTGAATATCATTATCTAAATTTAGCTCCCAATGTATATTCGCATATTCAGGTAAATTTTCAAAACTTGAAATAATTTTCAAAATAACATCATTGATGTGAATATCGACAAGGTTAATAGAGCCTTGTGTAATTTTTGTAATGTTCAATAAGTCCATTAAAATGGTATCTAAATTATGAACACTTTTTTCAATTAAATTAAAATATTGAATTGCACTTTCATCAACAATTTCTGTTTTTGCGATGTTAAGCAAACCTTGTAAGGATGAAAGAGGTCCTTTCAAATCATGTGATGATCGGTAAATAAACGTATCTAACTCCTTTATTTTATCTTCTAATTTTATTTCAAATGCTTTACGATCACTTATATCTCTACTTATGGATATTATCCCTTGAATTACATTTGTATTATCAACATAAGTCAATTTGTTCGTTGATTCTATCCAAATGTATTCACCATTTTTTTTCTGATAACGATAAGCTGCTGTGTAAATCCCTAATCCCTTATCAACAAAATCGAGTAACCCATTTTTTATAGCAATAGCATCGTCGGGGTGTAAAAAATCGAATGCTGATTTTCCTAGCATTTCTGCAGGATTATAACCAAGCATTGTATAGGAAGAATTTGAAACGTAATTATACACTCCTTCTAAATCGTGACGAGTAATCATATCTGTTGCGTTTTCGGCAATTAAACGATATTGTTCTTCACTCGTTTTAATACGTTGATCATTGAGCATACGATCAGTAGCATCACGGGATACAGCAATAATTTCCTTGGGCTCGTTTGTCTTTTCATCAAACAGTAATCTACCACTGGTTTCAATCCAAGTATAGGTACCATTCTTATTTAAAAAACGATATTCAAATCTTAATTTGTTTTTATTCTCAAAAATAGATTCCAATTGAGAACGCATTTGAGCGACATCATCGATATGGAAAAAATCTCTCAATTTTCTTCCTAATACTTCTTCTGGAGTGTACCCTGACAATTCGAATATTGCAGGTGATGCGTATAAAATATCACCCGATAAATTGTGTACAGAAATGACATCATTGGTGTTTTCTGCTAGAGATAAATACTTTAAATCGAATTCGTTTCTTAATTCAATAACTTGAGCGTTATATCCTTTTGCCTTCAGTTCGTTGTATAGTAAATCGTAATCTGCTTTTTTGTCTTCGACTATAAGCACTTTAAATTTTTGTTGTTGCATTGAGCGTAAAGTTGTTGCTAAATTTTTTTATACGAGAACTATCCAATAAAGTTAAAGAATAATTGCATATTTTTATTAGGAAGCTCTTAATTATGATAAATTTGCGCTATGGATAAGGCCTGGATACGTATTCTATATCAAATTTGTAGAATACTAGCTATATATTTCTTATTAATTGAACTGAACTTTTTATGGCTCTTCGGGTATTCTCCTGGAATTGTTGAACTGAAAAGCCCCTCATATACAGTAGCTTCTGAAGTATATGCTAGTGACGGTTCTTTATTGGGTCGATATTATAAAGAAAACAGATCGCCCATTAAGTACGAGGAGATACCCCAAAATTTAATCGATGCATTAATTGCCACCGAAGATGTAAGATTTTATCAGCATCACGGAATTGATTTCCAATCATTATTGTCAAGTGTGTATTCTACTGCTACAGGCGATAAGCGCGGAGCAAGTACCATTACTCAACAACTTGCCAAGAATTTATTTAGAACACGTAGTAAGAGCTCACAAGGACTTATACGATACGTTCCTGGTGTGAGCACTGTAGTTTATAAGACCAAAGAATGGCTTACCGCATTGAAGCTAGAAATGCTCTATACGAAGAAAGAAATCTTAGAGATGTATTTAAACACTGTGAGTTTTGGAAATAACACATTCGGTATTCAAGTCGCCTCAAAGAAATACTTCAGTAAGAATCCTAATTTATTAAAGGACGAAGAAGCAGCATTAATGGTTGGAATGTTGAAGGCTACATCAACCTTCAACCCTATTACGTTTCCCGATAAAGCGACAGACCGACGAAATGTGGTGTTATCTCAAATGTTTAAATCGGGATTTATCACTAAAAAGGAATATAACAGATTACTGAAAAAGCCTTTAAAACTTAACATCTCCGAAGATGATGATGATTTAAGTAAAGACTCTTATATACGAACTGCGGTTGCCAATTATTTAAAAGAATGGTGTGATGAAAACGACATCGACTTGTATTCAGACGGTTTAAAAATTTACACAAGCATTGATCCCATTATTCAGAAACATGCCGAAGAAGCAGTGGAGGAATGGATGAAAACCTTACAGAAGCGTTTCCATAATCAATGGCAAAACGAAATTCCTTGGAGAGATGAGAATGGACAAGAGATTCCAAACTTCTTAGAAACATTATCAAAAAGATTACCCATCTATAAAAAGCTTATTAAAAAATACGATGGCAATCTCGACTCTATTAATGTTGCCTTAAATGAAAAACACCGTATTAAAGTATTTACTTGGAAAGGTGAAAAGGATACTACATTTTCTACCTATGATTCACTTGCTTATTATGCAAAAATATTACAAGCAGGCTTAATGAGTTTCGACCCGGTTACAGGATTAGTGAAAGCATATGTGGGTGGTATTAATCACGATTATTTTAAATACGACCACGTTACTCAATCGAAAAGACAAGCAGGCTCTACATTTAAGCCCTTTGTATATTTAACAGCGATAGATAATGGCTACTCCCCTTGCGATAAATTTACAGACAAGCCGATAACCATTACTTACGAAGAAGATGGTGAAACTAAAACCTGGTCGCCAAAGAATTCCGATTGGTCGTTCTCTGGCAAAGAAATGTCGCTACGTTGGGCCATGGGAAAATCGTGTAACTCGGTTACCGCACAATTAACAGAAGCGGTGGGTTGGGAAAACGTTGTGAAATACGCTAAGAAACTAGGGATTGAAAGTCCACTGAAAGCTGTGCCATCGGTAGGATTAGGTTCTAATGATGTAACTGTATTTGAAATGGTACGTGCCTATGGAACTTTCTTAAATAAAGGAATAAAAACAGAACCACTATTAGTGACTCGTATTAATGATCACGATGGTAAACTTATCAAAGACTTTGTAGCCGAACAAGAGCGAGTAATTTCTGAAGAAACAGCTTGGCTAATGCTCTATATGTTTAAAGGTGGTATGGAAGAACCAGGTGGTACTTCACAAGCCTTATGGGAGTTTGATTTATGGCAAAAAGGAAATGAAATAGGTGGTAAAACTGGAACTACTTCTAACCATTCTGATGGTTGGTACATGGGAATTTCTAAAGATTTAGTTACTGGTGTTTGGGTTGGTGCCGATGAACGAAGTGTTCACTTTAAAACATCCGATTATGGTGAAGGTTCAAAAACTGCTTTACCTATCTATGGTAAATTCATGGAGAAATTATACAAGGATCCTAAATCAGGAATCACCTTTGGGAAATTACCTAAGCCTTGGGGTAAAATAGAGAAAGATTATTATTGCCCTACTCCTCGCCAACCGAGAGTTGATACTTCAATTGTAGATAGTACGATGGTAGATAGCACTGCGATTCAATTGTAAATTGTAAATTTTAAATTCTAAATTGTGAGTTAGCCTGCATCGGCGAAAGACGAGGTTTTTTGAATAGTAGTGTTTTTCTTTTTTGAATATTGGTATTTAAAAGAACAATAAACAAGTCA
>CAJBVG010000189.1 GCA_903958995.1 uncultured bacterium
ATATTTTTGATTCTATTTGTTTAATATTCATATTGTTTTATCCTAATGATTTTTATTATTTTGTGTTTACATTTCTCGATTAGACACTTTAGTACTTAATAGACTTGCTGAAGTCTATTATTAATTCACAATTTAGAATTTACTACACAGGATTTGAATATTATTTAAAGATTCATGCATAAATGCAGGATGATAAATACAGCAAAAAATAATTGTTTAACTTAGAAAAACATGGAAATAAAAAAGAAAATTTCAAAAGCGCAAAAAGAAACATTACTCGAAATACTAAATTCTCGTTTTGAAAAGAACATGAATAGACATAAGGGTATAGAGTGGAAGAGTGTTCTAACAAAATTAGAAGTGAATGCCGATAAGTTATGGTCATTAAATGAAATGGAAAATACAGGTGGAGAACCTGATGTCATTTCATTTGATAAAAAATCGGGTATATATACGTTTGTTGATTGTGCGGCTGAAAGTCCGAAGGGCAGAAGAAGTATTTGCTACGATCAAGAAGCTTTAAATGCAAGAAAAGAATACAAACCTGCGAACAGCGCTATTAATATGGCAGCTGAAATGGGTGTTGAAGTTTTAACTGAAGACGAGTACAAAGCATTGCAACAATTAGGTAAGTTTGATAGTAAAACATCCAGTTGGTTAAAAACACCAGCAAACATTAGGAAGTTAGGGGGTGCTATATTTGCAGACTACCGTTTCGAAACTATTTTTGTTTACCACAACGGTGCCGAATCATATTATGGTGGTAGAGCGTTTCGAGGAAAATTATTAGTGTAATTAGAAATACAATCCGTAACCCTTAAATTTCCCTAAGCTATTATATTCAAGTGTTGGCGCTGGAATCTTAATTCGATTTAATACATTAAATACAACTTTAAGACCTTTACTCTTCGTTGGTATTTTTGTCAAATCAACATCAACAGATAATAAGAATTGTCGGTAACGATCAAAATGAGGAATTGGTACTCCTAAGTTAGTGGTCGCTGGATTTTCAAACTCTCCAAACATTCCATTCGCACTATATCCTACAGCAATATTTAACCATTTTGGAGTTTTCTCCGAACAAATAATTTTATTTGCTGGAAAACTCAACCAATAGGTATGCGCATTATAATCCAAGAAAAAACTTTTCAGTTGTGTATCTCCTAATCGTCGTGGGTAGTAATCTCGATAAGGTGACGGTGAATAGGAAAATTTAGGTTTGATAATTTGCTCATCCCAAAATAGTTCCTGAAAGGTAAATAAAGCAGATCCTGTGAAATTTGCAATCATGTCGTTTTTAGAGAATCCATAACCATCATACATGGCATCAAATAGTTCTATAGGCGTTTGAAGTATTAAGCCCATCGGTCCGCCGAATAATAAAGCTCGTTTTTTGGATACTCCCGCCCAACGTAAAGAATGATAGGCTATTGCACTTTCTTGATAGGCAGAAAATGCATGTCCAAGCTTATCAATCATTAGGTATTCATTACCATCATTATTATAAAAATGGAAACCTAGTTTTTCGTGTCCCTCGTACCAGATATAGTTAAGACCTGCAATTCCGCCAATTAATACAGAACCTTGCACTGAGGTAGCTAATATTAGACGTGGTTTATTTATCTTTACCGAATCTTGTGAAAAAGATACGTTAAAAACCAAAAGTAGTAGAAGAAGTGAGAATGCTTTTCTCATCATTAAAGGTAAAAAAATAAAATTAAATGAAATTAACCACGTACAAAACCGAACGTCTTTTATTAAGAAGACTTACTCCAGATGATTATATCTATGTTTTCGAGCATTATTCAGATACAGAAATCAAAGATTTTTTCGGATTAACTTCGGATGAAGAATTCATTAAAGAGTTAAATAAATTCGAAAATGGGTACACTACTCATAATCGCAGTTTAGAAATGTTTCAATTGATTGATAAAGAAAACAATAAAATTATTGGTACTTGTGGATATCATAATTGGTACAAAGAACATAACAGAGCTGAGCTAAGTTTCTCAATTACAAACGAAGTATACAAAGGCTTAGACGTAATGCCTGAAGCAATGAAAGTTGTATTAGAGCATGGTTTCGTAAAAATGAAACTTCATCGTATAGAAGCGCTTGTTGGTACTCAAAATGTAGCATCTATTAAACTATTGGAGAAATTTGGATTCACCAAAGAGGGCGTATTGAAAGAACATTTTTTAATTAATGACGTGTACGAAGATTCTATTGTGTACGGTAGAGTTAGTGAGTAGTGAGTAATGGG
>CAJBVG010000190.1 GCA_903958995.1 uncultured bacterium
AACAGTAACATTTTTAAAATTCCATATATTCCCAATGTATTTTTTTTGCTCATCAAAAATAGGCACATAATCTCTCATCAAAATGGTGCCGTCTTTCATCAACAATTTTTCATTGCGTAAAATCTTTTCTCCATTTATTGCTTTGGATAATCCATTAATAAACTCCTCCTCGTCGATAAATAAATATTTATTAATAGATGCCGCCGCTCCACAGTCGAACCCAACTAATTGCTCCGCTTTTAATGGCATTTGAAATAAATCACATATAGATTGATTTGCAAAACGAACAATACGATTCTCATCCTCTATTAATATAGAAGTCTCTAGACTGCTAAGCGCAGTATGTAATCGTGTAAGTTCCTCGTTCGAAATGGTTAACATTTATATACTTATTTAATCATTTTAGACATTAACTCTGCTTTAGACTTTACGCCTAATTTTAGATAGATATGTTTTAGATGTTGGTTAATAGTGAAGCTAGTTACAAATAAGCGATCAGCAGCTTCATTATAGGTTAACCCTTCTGATAGAAGTTTAACTAACTCAAACTCGCGCTTAGTAAGCTTCTCTTTCATATCTTCAATAGGATCATGGCGGTATTCTGCAATTAAATGTTTAGCAGCATGAGGAGATATGGAAAAACCACCATCTAGTACAGATTCAATTCCTCGGTGAATTTCTGACATACTTACTGACTTTAGTAAGTAACCATGTGCACCCTTCTTCAATAATTCTTTTACATAATCATTAGTATCATATGCAGTTAAGATGATGATAATTGATTTTGGAAATTTCTCTTTTATTAAATGAAAACCTTCAACTGCCGACATTCCAACAAGATTAACATCTAACAAAATAACTCTGGGCTCTACTAAAGAGGTCTTAAGGACCTCTTCTATGCTATCAAAAGTCCATAGAACCTCAAAACTACCAGTCATGGTTAAATAATCTACGTAATTATCACGCAGTGCTTTATTGTCTTCTATTAATGCAAGCTTAATCATGTATCTATTTTAATTGAAAGTGAGAATTAAATTTTTATAGCCTTTAGTATTTATCAAATGCTACGTTACAAAGGTGTTCAATAAGAAAGTGCAGCGTGCTACTCGATATAGTATTTTTTAAAATAAATGTCTAAAAGAATGAGCCTGTTACTACTAGTAATAACAAATGCTGTTAACCCCGGGGAAGGAAAGACAATTCAAAAATAATCATTACTTCAATAGGGATATTCATGTAAGTACTAAAAAGGTAAATAAATCGAAATACTAGTAGAATCTAATACTAGTAAAAGTACTAAGTCGATTTTAAGGTACTTCAAGCAGTCATTTTGATAAGTCTACTGTAGTGAGTAGCACCCTGCCCTTGTATTAAAAGGACCTTTGGGTATACAAAAATCGAAATGAGATACTCAATAATTTTAATCGTCCTGTTATTAATGTCTATTGTTATTTTAGGTGCATTCACTACAGAAAAGCCATCTACAGATATAGAGTTATTAAACTATAATAGCCCGGAACAATTAGATGATTCATCTAAATTAAGCTTTGCTTTATTTAGCGATAACCAAGGCAGTTCTCCATATGATGATATCCATATGGCTAAGATGAACAAATGGATGAGTGAAGCAAAGGTATCTTTTGTAGTGGGTGTTGGTGATCATGTAATGCAACAAAACGGACGTAATTTCTTGCAATTCTTAATGAGAGATGCGTGGTGGTATAATAACTTCTATCCTACCATTGCAGATGCAGAAAATGCCTATTTCGGGAAATCACAAGCAGATTTAAATTCAGGAGGTAAACTATTAAACTTAATGAATTTCAAAAAGAGAGCAGGAGTTGAATTAAGAAAAAACAATTCAGAGTACTATGCTTTAAAAGAAGTGAATGGTTACAGAATACATATTATCACATTACATTTCCCAGATCAACCAGCTAACGACAGCGCATTTAGTGCCGATTCAAAAGCATTTATGGTAAGTAAACTAAACAGTATTACAAAATCTAAAAAGGATATTGTAATTGTTAATGCTCATTCGAGATTTGGATTTTGGATTGATAATTTAAATGCTGCACAGAAAAGTGTATTGATGAATAAAGCTGATTTAGTATTATCAGGAACAACTCATTACTTCGAAAAATACTTGTCGGATGCTAAAGCAGAAAACAAAAGAACTCCATTAATTATCAATTGTGGATCTCCTGCTTATGCAAAATTCGGATCGCACAATGGTTATGTACAAGTAAATCTATTAAATAAAGACCAAGGCTTAGTTGCTCAGTATGTGAATTTAGATAAAGCAGAAAGAACATTAGCTACTGCTAAAGAAACTTATATCAAACACATCAATGGTAAAGTAAAAAGAGTAATGTTTAATAACTACTACGCAGCAAACTAAACACCAAATATCTTCACTGCATTTTCTGAAGTGATGTTGGCTACTTCAACTAAACTGCAATTCTTCACTTCCGATAGGCGCTCTGCAATGTGCATCAAATAAGAACTTTCATTTGGTTTGCCACGATGAGGCACTGGTGATAAATAAGGAGAATCTGTTTCTAAAACAATGTATTTTAAATCGATATTTTTAATAGCCTCCGCAAGTCCTGAATTTTTATACGTAAGCACTCCACCAATTCCTAAGTAAAATCCTAAATCAATAATTTTATTTGCTTGTTCTTCAGAACCACTAAAGCAATGAAAAATACCACGTAATAAATCATCATTTACTTCTTTCAGTATCTCATAGATTTCATCAAAGGCTTCTCTACAATGAATAACGATGGGCATCTTACGATCTTTTGCCCATTGAATTTGCGTACGAAAGGCTAACTTTTGCTCTTCGATAAAGGTTTTATCCCAGTATAAATCCATTCCAATTTCTCCAATACCCACAATATTTTTATGGTCGATGTATTGCTGAATGAAATTCAATTCTTCGAGGAAGTTTTCTTTTACCGAACAAGGATGCAAACCCATCATTGGGAAGCATTGTGTTGGGTAAAGTTCTGTTAAGGAGAATACATCTTTTACCGATTCGGAATCGATGTTAGGGAGGTAAAGTTTTTGAACTCTATTGGATTGAGCTCTATGCATCAATTCCCCGATTTGCTCGCGCATTTCGGGGATATATAGATGTGTGTGTGTATCTGATAAAAACATTATTGAACGCTAACCAACTCTACTTCGAAAGTTAGTGGAGCAAATGGAGGAATAACCCCTCCTGCACCGCGTGAACCGTATGCTAAGTTTGATGGAATAACTAATAAAGCTTTACCACCTACTTTAAGTAATGCAATACCTTCATCCCAACCTGGTATAACCATTCCTTTTCCTAAAACAAATTCAATTGGATCATTACGATCTAATGAAGAATCGAATTTAGTTCCATCTAATAAACGACCAGTGTAATGTACTTTTACTGTTTTCCCTGCTTCTGCTTGCGCACCATCACCTGGAGTATTAATAACGTATTTCAAACCTGTTGGAGAAGTTTGAACTGTTAGATTATTATCTGCAATGTATTTATCAATTGCTACTGTTTCTTGCATGTTTTTTTCTTTTTGTAAATTAATTTCATCCGCTTTCATTACTTCTTCTGTAGTTACGCGTACTATTTTCACAGTAAATTTAAGATCCGAACCAGGTTTAATGAATTCTGGTTGTGGCATATTAAATGTTTTTTTAAACATAAAATCTGCGTTGAACAAAAATGAAGCGCTGTCTTTCTCTGTTAATAAAATCAAGGCATCCATTAAGTCACCTTTAAAAGTAGGCTCAACCATTTTCAATGTTAATGGACCACCCATTTTCCAACTATCAAATAAAACCGAATCTTTATCGGTAGCATATTTAATATTTGCAATAACAATGTTCCCTGCTTTAATGCGCTCGCCTTTATTGCCTTTAACAATAGAGTAACGAACACCTTTATCGGATTTTTTATATTTAACAGTTTCTGCAAATGTTAATGAACAAATGCATAATGCCATAAATAGGCCTATGATTTTCTTAGTCATTATTTAGCTTTCTTAATGTTTACTAATTCAACATCAAATACTAATGTAGAGAATGCTGGAATTGGACCGTTAGCACTTGGACCATAACCTAAAGATGATGGACAAATTACAATTGCTTTTGTTCCTTTAGTGATAGTCAAGAATGCTTCGTCCCAACCTTTAATCACTACAGATTTTCCTACTGGGAATTCTAATGGTTTACCTGAATCTCTAGAAGAATCAAATTTGTTACCATCTAAGAAAGTTCCTGTGTAATGAACAACTACAGTATCTCCAACTGATGCTTTTTCTGAACCACCTTGTTTAGTTACTTGGTATATTAAACCGCTAGCTGTTTTAGTAGTGTTTAGTTTTTTATCAGTTACATATTTTTCAATATTTACAGATTCTAATGCCGATTGCTTCTCAGTCTCAGCTTTCATCTCTGATTCTAATTGATCTTTACTTTGAACTTTATCAACTTTAACAGTAAATGACAAATAGCTTCCTGCTCTAATAAATGCTGGGCGTGGGAAATTAAATGTTTTTTCAAATAATGAATCCGCGTTAATTAAGAATGTTGCTGAATCTTTTTCTGTTAACATTTTCAAACCACTCATTAAATCACCTTTGAAAGATTGTGGACCAACCATTAATTTAATTGCTTGTCCTGATTTGTAAGTATCGAATAATACAGAATCTGAATCTGAACGATATACCATTTGTAAAGTAACGATATCACCTTCTTTAATTCTATCACCAGAATTATCCGTGTGAATTTGATATTGCAATCCATCTTCATTGGTTTTGAAACCATCTGAACATGCTTGAAACATTGATACTGCTACTGCAGCTGCGATTAATAATCTTCTTGTCATCTTATTTTTATTTTTTATAATTTTTCTCAAATTTCATTAACATGCGTCCGCTCACTTCGGCTCCGCTCAGTGACCGACGCAAAACACAAGTATTACTCTGTTAGTAAATATTCAAATTCTGGAAGTACATCCAAAAATTTCTTTACTGTTTTTTCTAAACTCTCTGTCGACATACCTCCAGCTGCGTTTCTATGTCCGCCTCCTGAAAAATATTTCTTTGCAATTTCATTTGCAGGGAACTCTCCTTTTGAACGGAAAGATAACTTACAAATTGGCCCTCTATCAATTATCAACGCTGCTAATTTAATACCATGAATTGACAATGCATAATTTACGATGCCTTCTGTATCTCCAGTTACTATGTTATATTCTTCTAACAAGGCATAATCTATAGCCATGTAGGCTGTATGTAATGATGGTATTACAATCATTTTCTCCCCTAATACACGACCCAGGAATTTCAAACGATTCTCTGAATTGGTATCATAAATCAACTCGTGTATATGAGAATTATTTGCACCTGCATCAATTAAATCAGCAATAATACGATGAACATTAGCCGTTGTACTTGGGAAACGGAATGACCCAGAATCCGTCATGATGCCTGTATATAGGCAAGTAGCAACATCTTTATTGATATGACTTGTTAATTCTAATTCTACAATTAAACGATACACCATTTCAGCAGCAGCACACGAAGTAGTGTCCCAATACCTGAAGTCTTCAAAGCCTTCTGGTTCGAGATGATGATCGATCATTGCTTTTTTAGCAGATGATGCTCTAACAAGCTCCCCTAATTCGTTGATGCGGCTTAATGCATTAAAATCTACACAGAACACCCAATCTGCTTTGCTTACTAATTCAGCAGCTAGCTCAGGGTCTTTAGTAAAATCAATTACATCCGGGTGACCAGGCATCCAATGTAAAAAGTATGGGTAATCGGTTGGTGTAACTACATGAACCTCGTGACCTAAAGAACACAAAAAGTGGTATAGACCTAAAGATGAACCCATTGCATCGCCATCTGGCTTATGATGCGTGGTAATTACTATCTTTTTGCTTTCTGATAATGCTAATCGAAGTTCGTTTACTGTCATTTCTTTATTGAAGAGAGGCAAAACTATCAATTTTTTTATAAAAACTGTTCAATTAACAATAGCTTAATCACCATGTAACGTATTTTTGTTATTTTCGCACCGAATTAAAGAAAATACATGCAAACGAACAGAACATTTACAATGATTAAGCCTGATGCAGTAGCAAATGGCCATATCGGTGGTATTATTGACCAGATTACTAAAGCTGGATTTAAAATTGTGGCAATGAAATACACTTCATTGAGCACAGAAATGGCAGGAAAATTTTACGAAGTACACGCTGAGCGCCCATTTTATAAGGATTTAGTAAGCTTTATGAGCTCAGGTCCAATTGTAGCAGCTATTTTAGAAAAGGATAATGCAATTGAAGATTTCCGTAAATTAATTGGTGCTACTGATCCTCAAAAAGCAGAAGCAGGCACTATTCGTAATTTATTTGCTAAATCGATCGATGCAAACGCAATTCACGGATCAGATTCTGATGAAAATGCACAAATTGAAGGAAATTTCTTCTTTAACGCGTTTGAAAGAGCGTAACTAATATGTTAATAGGATAATTTGTTAATATGTTAATGGAAATTTAATCATTAACATATTATCCTTTTAACACATTTTATTGGGATTAACATATTATCCCATTAACATATTAACATATTA
>CAJBVG010000191.1 GCA_903958995.1 uncultured bacterium
GTTATGATTGGTTTATCAGGTGCAAATATTATAACCCCAGCGATGTTAAAATCAATGGCGAAAAATCCAATTGTATTTGCAATGGCAAATCCGGATCCTGAAATTGATTATAATCTCGCGATAAAAACACGTAATGATATTATCATGGCTACTGGGCGCTCGGATTTTCCAAACCAAGTAAATAACGTATTAGGTTTCCCTTATATTTTTAGAGGAGCATTAGATGTACGCGCGACACAAATTAACGAAGCAATGAAAATTGCTGCGGTACGTGCGATAGCAGATCTTGCGAAGAGACCTGTTCCTGAAGCAGTGAACCTAGCGTACAATCAAAAAAATATAACATTTGGTAAAGATTACATTATCCCTAAACCATTAGACTTTAGATTAATTACAGCGGTAGCTCCAGCAGTTGCGAAAGCAGCAATGGAATCGGGCATTGCTCGTTACCCAATTACAGATTGGGAAGCATACAACGAAGAGTTGAAAAAACGTTTAGGCTTAGATGATAAGTTAATGCGTGCTATTTCTGTAAAAGCAAAAGGCAATCCGAAACGTGTTGTATTTGCTGAAGCAGATAATTATAAAATCTTAAAGGCTGCACAAATTGTGAAAGATGAAGGAATAGCATTCCCAATTCTTTTAGGAGATATTGCTCGTATTCAAGAATTAATTAAAGAGCATAGTTTAGATTTAGCAGATGTGAAAATGATAGATCCACATTTAGAAGTGGGTTTACAAATGGATTATGCTAAACGTCTATTTGAAAAACGCAAACGTAGAGGAATCACATTATACGAAGCGAAAAAATTAATGCGCGATCGTAATCACTTCGGTGCAATGATGGTGGAGATTGGTGAAGCTGATGCGTTGATTTCTGGTTTAACGAAAAACTATCCTGGTACTATTCGCCCAGCATTACAAATTATTGGTATGGATGAAGAAGTTCATCGCGTAGCAGGAATGTATTTGATGTTAACGAAACAAGGTCCGATTTTCTTAGCAGACACTACCGTGAATATTGACCCAACAGTTGATGAGTTAGTGGAAATTACTAATGTTGTAGCGAAAGCTGTTCAGAAATTTAATATCACTCCTCGTATAGCAATGCTTTCGTATTCAAACTTCGGAAGTTCTGAAACTGGTAACCCTGTTAAAGTTCGCCAAGCGGTTGAGAAATTACATAAAATTTATCCTGATATGATTGTGGATGGTGAGATGCAAGCAAATTTTGCATTGAACGAAGAGCTATTGAAAGATAATTATCCATTCTCTACATTAGTTGGGGGTGCAGCGAACACTTTAATTTTCCCGAACCTAGATTCTGGAAATGCAGCGTATAAAATCTTACAAGAAATTGGTGGAGCAGAAGCGGTTGGTCCAATTTTAATTGGAATGAAAAAACCAGTGCATATTTTACAGTTAGGATCTTCTGTTCGTGAGATTGTGAACATGATTACCATCGCGGTTGTTGATGCTCAGTCAAAAGAAGAGGATATCGAATCAGCAAAGAGCACACCGAAAGCAAAAAGAGGAATTTTTAGAAAAAGTTAAGAATTGAAGTAAATAATGATTCATCATATTAAAGGGAAGTTGGTGCAAAAAACACCAACTAATATTGTTGTAGAGGCATCGGGTGTTGGTTATTTTATCAATATCTCTTTGCATACGTATGCTCAAATTGTTGATGAAGAATCAATTTTGATTTATACCTATTTGAATATTCGAGAGGATGCTCATGTATTGTATGGCTTCTTTGATGAATCGGAACGTCGTTTATTTACTCACTTAATATCGGTTTCGGGCATTGGTCCAAATACCGCAAGAATGATGCTTTCTTCCATTTCTCCTCAAGAAATTCAAGAGGCTATAGTTCGTGGTGATGTTGCTTTAGTCCAAAAAATCAAAGGAATAGGTCCGAAATCTGCGCAACGCCTAATTTTAGAACTTCAAGACAAGTTGAAAAAAGAGGGTTTTGATACACTTTTATCAGCTCCGTTAAACAATACCGCAAAAGAAGAAGCGTTATCTGCATTGATTATGTTAGGTTTTGCAAAGAACAGTGCTGAAAAAGTACTGGATCAAATCATTAAGGTAGACGGCATCACGTTAAGTGTTGAACGCTTAATAAAATCAGCACTCAAAAATTTATAGTTATAGCGATTAATTGTTTTTAAGTTGAAAATAAGAACGAACGGTAAGAAGCCTCTATTTAGGTTGTTTGTGATAGGTGTTACTCTGTTTGCTGCCGCTTCTATGGTGCGTAGCGCAGATGTGATCATCGATAATATCAATCTGCCTGATTCTTTTTTACCAGATTCGGGCACTAAATTTCAAGGCACCGCAATTGATACGAAGAACAAGAAAAAAATTGATCTACAAGATCCACCAAACTTAGAACGTAAAGTAGATTACGATCCGGATACTAAAATGTATACCATTTCGGAATCAATTGGTGGTAAATTTTATAAATCTCCCGTGTACATGTCGTTCGAAGAATACCAACGATATGAATCACAAAAAAACAAATTTGATTATTGGAAACAACGCTCTGGTGAATCTTCATTGATTTCTCCGAATGGGATGGTGCCGAAAATATATGTAAACAACCAAGTGTTCGACCGAATCTTTGGTGGTAGTAAAGTTGATATTCGTCCGCAAGGAACTGCAGAA
Organism: uncultured bacterium; assembly: GCA_903958995.1. GTDB lineage: Bacteria > Bacteroidota > Bacteroidia > Sphingobacteriales > Sphingobacteriaceae > CAJBVG01. Next base: position 2,674 of record CAJBVG010000191.1, read on the forward strand.
TTAATTTTCTCTGGAAAGTTCAATCGTAATGATAACCCTTTATTGAATGAACGCCAACGTAAAACAAAGCAATTTGACTTCGATCAAAAAATACAATTAAACGTTACCGGTAATATTGGTGATAAATTAAAAACAACTGTAAACTATAATACCGAAGCCACATTTGATTTTGAGAATCAAATGAAATTAGAATATACTGGTTATGAAGACGAGATCATTAAAAAGATTGAACTTGGTAACGTATCTCTTCCATTGAACTCAAGCTTAATTAGCGGTTCGCAAAGTTTATTTGGGGTAAAAACACAATTGCAGTTTGGTCGGTTAATGGTAACCTCTGTTTTCTCTCAACAAAAAAGCGAGAAGAAACAAATTAAGATTACCAATGGTGCACAAAAAACAGAATTCAAATTTTTAGCAGATAATTACGAAGCCAATAAGCACTTTTTCTTATCACAATATTTCAGAGACCAATACGATCGCTCACTTGATGAACCACCGATTATAAAATCGAATGTGTTAATTTCTAAAGTGGAAGTTTGGGTAACTTCTAAAAATAGAGTGGGTGATGAAAATACACGAGATATATTAGCCTTCATCGACCTTGGTGAAAACAAACGTGTTTATACTTCCAATCCAAACTTAATAAAGAATAGTAGTCCAATGCCAAACTCTGTAAAAACAGATACTGCAGAGGCATCCAATAACTTATTAGACATTATACCTACAACAGCTCGTAACGTAGGCGATAATAGTTTGAATGCTTATTTCGCTAATTATGGTGGTCCCGATAACTATGCAAGAATTCGTGCACGTAAATTATTAGATAGAGAATATACTTTCAATCCACAGCTAGGTTACATAACTATTAATGCAGCATTAAACTCAGACGAAGTATTAGCAGTGTCATATCGATACACCGTAAATGGTGTGGAATACACTGTCGGTGAATTTTCGAATGAACGTCCGGAAACTAATCCGGCAACAGTGCTCTACACAAAGTTGCTGAAAAACGTATCACTCAAAACAAGTTTGCCAACTTGGGATTTGATGATGAAAAATATTTACTCACTAAATGCATTTCAAGTAAACTCAGAAGAGTTTAAATTGGATGTGATGTATTTGGATGAGAAAACAGCAAACAATGTAAACTACTTATCGAGCGGACCTGTAACCGTAAAAAACATTCCACTGATTCGTTTAATGGGCTTAGATAAATTAGATGTTAAGCAAACTCTAACACCTGATGGAGTATTCGATTTTATTCCAGGCATCACGATTAACCCTGCAAACGGAAGAATTATATTCACGAAAGTAGAACCCTTTGGTTCGTACTTGTATAACTTAATTGCTTCTGAAGGTGATACTGTATTGGCGAACAATATTGCGTTTACAGAGTTGTACGACTCTACTAAATTCAAGGCGCAACAATTACCTCGAAAAAATAAATTCACCATTCAAGGAACATTTCAATCGACCAGCAATTCGGAGTTTTCTTTAAATGCTATTAATATTCCTCCTGGATCTGTAGTAGTAAAATCGGGAACGCAAGTGCTTACCGAAGGGCAAGATTATACAGTAGATTATAATATTGGTAGAGTAAAAATCACCAATGCAGGTTTACTAAGTAACGGATCTCCTATTACAGTTGACTTAGAAAGCTCGACTTTATTCGGAGTACAATCGCGAACCTTTTTAGGAACACGTTTAGATTATAAGCTGAACGATCAATTAAATTTAGGTGGTACATTTTTGCGTTTATCTGAACGACCATTAACACAAAAAGTGAACATTGGCGATGAGCCAATAGCGAATAATATGTACGGTGTTGATTTTAATTATCGTAGTGATTCTAGATTCATAACCAACTTAGTAGATAAGCTCCCGTTCATAGAAACCAAGGCAACATCGAATATCACTGTGTCTGGTGAGTATGCTAAATTAGACCCCGGGCATTCACGATTATTAAATACAGCAAATAACTCAAGTGGTATTTCTTATATCGACGACTTCGAAGGTAGTCGTTCATCTATCGATTTAAAAAGTTCGACCTCGTGGTATTTATCAAGTACGCCAGCGATGTTCCCCGAATCGAATTTATATAATGATTTAAGCACTGGTTTTCATCGTGCACGAATTGCATTTTATCAAATCGATAATTTATTTTATAGCAGAACAGACAATAGAACTCCTGCACACATAAGAAGCGATAAAGCTCAGTTGTCAAATCATTATATACGAGAAGTAACGGAGCAAGAAGTTTTCCCTAATAAACAAATTCCAACAGGACAACCGAATGTGCTTTCTACATTAGACTTATCATACTTCCCAAAAGAAAGAGGTCCTTATAATTTTAGTGTTGATCGTTTAAATGCTGATGGAACTTTTAAGGATCCAGCTAGTTCATGGGGTGGTATAATGCGCCGTTTAGAAACGAATGACTTTGAAGCATTGAACGTTGAGTTTATTGAGTTCTGGATGTTAGATCCATTCATTAATAATCCAGGTGCTTCGGGAGGTGATTTGTATTTCAACTTAGGAAGTATATCGGAAGATATTTTAAAAGATGGTAAAGAGTCTATTGAAAATGCTTTACCAAAAGATGGTAATGCTTCGAGATATGATAGCACCATATGGGGACGAGTAGGAACTGTTCCTCCATTAAATAATGCATTTGATAACGAGAGTAATTCTCGTCAATTTCAAGATGTGGGATTAGATGGATTGAATGACCAAGAAGAACAAAACTTTTTCAAAAAGTCATACCTTGATTTATTAGAAGCAACATTTGGAACAACATCAGCGGCATACATACAAGCAGCAGCCGATCCATCTGCTGATGATTATACTTACTATAGAGGAACAGATTATGATAATGCGAAAGCATCGGTAATTGATCGTTATAAAAAATACAATGGTTTAGAAGGCAACTCACCAACCGAGCAGCAATCGCTTGCGAAAACTGGATTGAGTAATACCGCTTCAACACCAACACCTGACACAGAAGACATCAATCGCGATAACTCTCAGAGTGATCGTGATGAGTATTTTCAATACCGTGTGCGTTTGAGTCCGGGTGATTTAGAAAACCCAGATCAAAATTCTTACATCACTGATAAAGTAATTGCACCAGTAAAATTATCGAATGGTAAAACAGAAAATGTTACTTGGTATCAGTTTAGAATTCCATTAACGAAATATGAAAAGCGAGTAGGAGATATTCAAGATTTTCGTGCAATACGATTTGTACGTGCTTTCTTAACTAATTTTTCGGATACCGTTACCTTACGTTTCGCACGTTTGCAATTGGTAAGAGGAGAGTGGAGAAGATTAAATCCTTCGGTAGTTCCAGGTGATGGTACTGAAGCAAAATCGGATGCGATTTTCGATTTGTCAACCATTAACATTGAAGAGAATGGTAGCAGAGCACCAATTCCATATGTTCTTCCTCCAGGTATTATTCAAGAAAGAAATTTACAAGATGTGCGAGGTACTACACGTGTAAATGAGCAATCATTATTATTAAACGTTTGTAACTTCAAAAAGAATGATGAAGTAAAAGCTTATAAGATATCTGGGTTCGATTTTCGTTCATACAAAAAAGTAGAAATGTTTATTCACGCGGAAGGCGAGAACGTAAACAAAGATGAGATGACTGCTTTTATTCGTTTTGGTATTGATTATACAGACAACTATTACGAGTATGAAATTCCATTAAGCATGACGCCAGCGAATGAGCGAACAGCAGAAGGTATTTGGCCCGATTACAATAAACTTTCTTTACCACTAGCAGTACTTCAACTAGCCAAGCAGCGAAGAAATAATTCGAAAGAACCACTTACTTCAGAGTACATGTATCAAGACGGTAAGAATACGGTTTGGGTAAAAGGTAATCCGGATTTAGGTAACGTACGTTCTATTGTTGTAGGGGTAAGAAATAGAAGTGTCACACCAAATGATCCGAAGTGTGTACAAGTTTGGTTCAATGAATTATTGCTAACCGAATTTGATGAGCAAGGTGGCTGGGCCGCCACAGGTAGAGTGAGTGCGCAGTTAGCCGATTTGGGAACGATGAGCATTTCTGGAAGTAAAAGCACTTTTGGATTTGGTTCTATTGATAAAAAAGTTTCGGAACGAAATAGAACGGATGATAAGCAATATGATTTCGCAACGAACATTGAATTAGGAAAATTCTTCCCTGAACAATCGGGCATTAAAATTCCTATGTATGCTTCGTATTCGCAAGCCATAAGTACACCTCAGTATGCGCCAAACAACCCAGACATATTACTTTCTAACGTATTATCGGAATTAACTATAGCTGAAAAAGATTCGATTAAAAAAATTACAGAAGATTATACGAGAACGAAAAGTATCAGTTTTACGAATGTTAAGAAAGATAGAATAGATACAAAAGGGAAGCCTCATTTGTACGACATCGAGAATTTCAGTTTAACTTATATTTATTCTGATCAATTCAAGCGCAACTATAATACGGAGTATAATATCATGAAAAATTATAGAGCAGCTATCGCTTATAATTTTAATACTACTCCTAAAGAAGTTAGGCCATTTGATAAGACATTCAATAATAAAAATCTAAAACTGATTAAGGATTTCAATTTTAATTACATTCCAAGTGCAGTGGATTTTAGAATGGATGTGGATCGGATCTATGGAGAAACAAAAGTAAGAAACATCAATACAGGATCATTGCCAATTCCGGAAACGTATAATAAGAATTTCCGCATTACGCGTACATATGGTTTTAGGTATGATGTTTCGAAAGCAATAAAACTAGATTTCAGTGCAAATAATTTATCGGTAGTAGATGAACCTTATGGTAAGATTGATACCCGCCAAGAGAAAGATTCTTTATTGTCGAATATCAGAACTTTAGGTAGAACAACAGACTATTCGCAAAACACGAACATTACTTACCAAGTGCCGATTAATAAATTGCCATATTTAGATTGGACGCAAATGACGGCCACGTACACTGCTCGTTACGATTGGCGTTCAGCCCCATTATCAACTCCGAAATTCGAGAATACGATTTCTAACTCACAGTCTATACAACTGAATCCAAGCTTAAACATGACTCAGTTATATGGAAAGAATAAATATTTGAAGAAATTAATTACACCACAACGTTCACGTGGAATTAGTAAAAATAATGTGCTAGATAAGTTGAAGAAAAACAAAAATCTAGAACAAGAACGTATGGATAGTATAGCTCGTTTGGATAATAAAACGGACATAAAGAAAATATTAGCGCAAACACTAATTATGTTGCGTTCGGTAAACTTTAGTTATAGAGAAACAAACGGACAATTATTGCCGGGTTATATACCAGGGACTGATTTGTTAGGTATGGATTTCGGTAAATCAAATGCTCCAGGATTTGGATTTGTATTCGGTAGTCAAAAAGATATTCGTTTTAAAGCAGTAGAGAATAATTGGATTACAACTTACGATTCAGTTTCGAATCGCTACGCACGCACCAATCGTAAAGAATTTAATTTGCGTGCTAATTTGGAACCATTACCTGATATGCGATTGGATGTAAACATGCAACGTACCATATCATTAAGCTACCAAGAGTTCTTTAGGTATGATAATGATGCGAACAGTACAACCTATGGAAAATTCAGATCGTTTGCAGAAACAGAATCGGGTACATTTAGCATGACTATTGTAACAGCGAGCTCAGCATTTGAAAGCTTATCGGCAAATGGAGATTCTAAATTCTTCGATACGTTTGAAGGAAATCGTTTCCGAATTTCGCAACGATTGGCAGCTGAAAAAGGAATTAGTACAACCGACTCTACAGGATTTTATGATGGGTATGGACGTTATTCACAACAAGTATTGATCCCAGCATTTATTGCAGCTTACACAGGTAAAACAACTAACGGAGTAAGTTTAAATCCTTTCCCTAAAATCCCATTACCAAACTGGAGATTGAGTTATACCGGTTTTATGAAGTTCGATTGGATTAGCGAGTACTTTACCAATTTTGTGGTGAATCACGCCTATACATCAACATATAACGTAAACAGTTTTAATAGACCTACTACGAAAGCCGTAACCTATGCTGCGAATGGGAACTTCGTTCCAACTTATGAAATTCAGCAATTAACCATATCCGAGACATTTGCACCTTTAATTGGATTCGACATGACGATGAAGAATAAATTGAACATCGTATTGGAATACAAGCAAAGTAGAAATTTAGGACTAAGCTTCGCGAATACTAGAGTAGAACAATTAAATACGTTCGAATACAACGTCGGCTTAGGCTACACGACCAATAACTTGCAATTACCATTCAGTATTGGCAATGGGCAATCGGTATTAAAGAACGACCTCAATATGCGATTAGATTTCAATATTAGATTAAATAGAGGGGCTATACACCGAATGGATCAAGGTTTCTCGGATGTTATTAATGGCTCAAGAGTTATTAGTATTAAGCCATCTGCAGAGTATGTATTGAATCAACGCTTCCAAGTAAGGTTGTTTTATGATCGATTAGTCACCAAGCCATTTATATCAACCACTTTCCCAACTGCCATTACAAGTTTAGGTTTTAGCCTAAGAATTAATATTGGTGCGTAATTATTCCAAGAAAAATTTAACTTTGGGGAATCAAATTAAACACGATGAATTTTCCAGCAGAATTAAAGTACACTAAAGACCACGAATGGGTTCGTTTAGAAGGTAACGTTGCCTTTATTGGCATTACAGAATTTGCACAACGCGAATTAGGTGATATCGTATATGTAGATATCAATACCATTGGTAAAGATGTAGCACATGAAGAAGTTTTTGGTACAGTAGAAGCAGTAAAAACAGTTTCTGATTTATACATGCCAATCGCAGGTGAAGTGTTAGAAATGAATACTGATTTAGATACAAATCCAGAATTAGTAAACTCTGACCCTTACGGTAAAGGTTGGATGGTTAAAGTTGCAGTAAGTAATGCAGCTGATTTCGACGGTTTATTATCAGCAGATGATTATCAAGCATTAATTGGTGCTTAATAAATTCTGGAAATATAATATCATTTGGATTGCTTGGTTGTGTTTAATTACTTACCTAAGCAATTCAAATAGTAGTGGAATACCACTAATCAACTTCCTAAATTTTAAGGGGGCTGATAAAATTGTTCATGCTGTTTTCTATTTTAACCTAATGATATTAATGTCGTGGGGATTTAGAAAACAGCATTACTTTTTTAAACTTCAAGCAAACTATTTAAGAATCCCTTTTTTCTTTTGCATTGCTTGGGGAGGTTTTATGGAGATACTCCAATTAACCATTTTTACTTATCGCTCTGCTGAGTGGTTAGATTTTTTCGCCAATACCACTGGCGCCTTACTCGCAATTATCATTATAAATGGATTGTGGAATTCGAAGAAGAATTCTTAACTTGAATTTTTATTACACTTTCAACCATGAAAACTAAATTCTCTTTATTTCTATTATTAGGTGTGATAATTATAAGCACTTCATTTTCAGCTTGTAAGTCACGTTGCGATTGCCCTCGTTTTTCTAAAGTAAACACAAAGGTCATTCATTCTCAATTTCCAGCGTAATCCTTATTTTATTACCTCTATAACGTCAATCGTTATTTGGATTTAATATAAATAAGCCCTAACTTGCGTTGTTTTAATACATAAACTCAATAAAATGAAACTGAGGAAGTTGTCCGACTTACAGCCGGGTATGAAGGCCATTATTGATTCATTTACTGATGAGGAATTATCCATTCGTTTGTTAGAGATGGGATGTTTGCCAGGGGAAGAAGTTGAAATTGCACATATAGCTCCATTAGGAGATCCAATTGCAATACATTTATACGGACACAAACTGAGTTTACGTAAAAAAGAAGCAGAAAGTATTTTGGTGAAATAATACATTGAAGGAGCAAATTAACATTGCCTTAATTGGCAATCCAAATACAGGAAAATCATCCTTGTTCAATGCTCTAACTGGCATGAACCAAAAAGTAGGAAATTTTCCAGGAGTAACCGTCGATAAACTTATTGGATTTTATCCAATCGATGAAAATCGCACGGCTAGAGTTATTGATTTACCCGGAACCTATAGTTTATATCCACGTTCAGAAGATGAACAAATTGCATTACAAGTTTTAGGTTCACCAGGAAATCCGGATTATCCTGCTGTAGTAGTTGTTGTAGTTGATGCAACGAATCTTAAAAGAAATTTATTACTCTTTTCTCAAGTGCTTGATTTAGGTGTACCCTGCGTGTTAGCCATTAACATGATGGACCAAGCATGTGAACAACATCTAGAAATAAACATAGAGGGATTAGCAAAGAAAATAGGCATACCGGTATTAGGTATTAGTGCTCGAAATTTAGAAGGCATTACTGCATTAAAAGAAGCTATTCGTTATCAAATAGAAGTGCAATTAGTGGCAGAGTCGGGTACCGATATTAAACAATATGCGCCCGAATTAATTGATGATATTAAATTGCATTTTGAAATCGATAACGATTACATCGCATTCGAATTAGCACATCACTATCATGAGTTAGCACATTTAAGTGATGATAAAAAAGAGTTGCTCCGCACCTTAGGAGAGAAGCACAACTTCAATCATAACAAGGCACAAGCTCAAGAAACCATTGCAAGATTTAATCACATCAACGAATTATTATTCGATAATGTTCGCCGACCGAAGGATCCAGAAAGAGAAAGTATTAGCAATAGAATTGATAAATGGTTAACCCATCGTGTTGGTGGATTGATGTTATTTTTCCTCATCTTATTTGTGATTTTCCAATCCATCTTCACTTGGTCAGCCTACCCAATGGATTTAATTGAGCAAGCATTTTTACATTTAGAAAATGCATTGTTAGGAATTATTCCTCCAGGAATTTTTCAAGATTTAATTGTTGGTGGAATTTTACCAGGTATGAGTGGAGTGCTAGTGTTTATTCCACAAATCGCCATTTTATTTTTATTCATTGCCGTTTTAGAAGACACGGGTTATATGGCACGTGTTACTTTTATGATGGATAGAATCATGAAGAAATTCGGATTGAATGGGAAGTCAGTCGTTCCATTAATGAGTGGAATTGCATGTGCTGTACCTGCTATCATGTCGGCACGTACTATTGAAAATTGGAAAGACAGATTGATCACCATTATGGTTACTCCTTTAATGAGCTGCTCCGCACGTTTGCCAGTATATACTTTATTGATTTCAATCATTGTTCCTAGCAAAAACGTTTTAGGTTTTTTAAATATTCAAGGATTGGTATTAATGGGGATGTACCTATTAGGATTTATCGCTGCTATAGTTTCTGCGTTTGTGATGAAATTAATTATCAAAACAAAGGAGCGTAGTTATTTCATCATGGAATTGCCTACATACAGAATGCCGCGTTGGAATAATGTTGGAATTACGATTTTCAATAAAGTAAAAACATTTATTACCGAAGCAGGAAAAATAATTCTTGCGGTATCTATCATCTTATGGTTCTTGTCGAGTTACGGACCTGCAGATACCATGAAAAATATTACCAATAAATACGAAGTTTTAACCTTCCAAGAACCCACTAAAAAAGCAGAGCTTACACGAATGATGAGTTCTGAAAAATTAGAAGCATCGTATGCTGGGCATTTAGGTAAATTTATTGAACCTGTTATTCGTCCATTAGGTTACGATTGGAAAATTGGAATTGCATTAATTACTTCTTTCGCAGCACGCGAAGTTTTTGTAGGAACTATTGCCACTATATACAGTGTAGAAAATGAAGGCGGGCATTTAGAAACGGTAAGAGACAAACTCAAAACCGCTAAGAACCCCGACACTGGGCAACCAACATTCACGCTAGCTGTAAGTGTATCCTTAATGATTTTCTATGCATTCGCTATGCAATGCATGAGTACACTCGCCGTTGTTTACCGTGAAACTAAATCATGGAAATGGCCAGCAATTCAGTTTGCGTATATGACAGGCTTAGCGTACATTTCTGCATTTGTAGTGTTCCAATTGTTGAAGTAGTATCGGGTAGTGAGTAGGGGGTATCGAGTAGTGGGTATTGAGTAAAAAAAAGTTGCATATATGCAGTTGACATATACTTTAGCATTTGTTAAAATTGCTTATGAATCAATTTTACAAATTAGAAGTTTGGCAGAGGGCAAGGATTTTTTGCAAACAAATTTATACTATCACTAAAAATTATCCAAGTTCAGAAAACTTTGGACTAATAAATCAAATGAAAAGAGCTGCAGTTTCTATACCATCAAATATTGCAGAAGGATCAGGTAGAAAATCGAAAAATGAATTTCTTTATTTTTTAAATGTTTCAAATGGTTCTGCTTTTGAGCTTGAAACTCAAATCAATATTTCGAAAGATTTAGAATATATTAGTGATGAATCAGAAGAAAATCTTTTAAAAGAACTCCATATTATACAAAAAATGCTTTATAAATTAATAGATTCTATGCAAAAATAACCCAATACTCACTACCCAATACCCAATACTCACTACCCGATACCCGATACTTAGCACCCATTACTCAATGAGTCACGAAAGAAACTCCAAAATACTCGAACCCTACGTACCTGAAGGTACTGCACTTACTATGGCGAAGTGGATAGATTATTTTCAAGTAGAGCTTTCCATTAATAAACCTAGAGAATCTATTCTCGGCGATTATCGTCACCCGCATAGCGGAAAGGGGCATCGTATTTCGGTGAACCGTGATTTAAATCCTTATGCTTTTTTAATTACCCTCATTCATGAGTTTGCGCATTTAACCAATTGGAATAAGAATTCACACAAAGTTAAACCACACGGCGATGAGTGGAAAGCGGAATACAAATATTTAATGCAACCATTTTTAGATCGAAATATTTTCCCCGAAGAAATAGATAAGGCTGTTCGCAAATACATGACTAACCCTGCAGCATCTAGTTGCTCCGATGTAAATTTATTAAGAGTATTAAAACGATTTGATAAAGTTCAACATACCGTATTCGTTAGCAATATTCCTATGGGTGGTAAATTCCAAATGAAAAACGGACGAACTTTTCAAAAATTAGAACTCGTTCGAAAACGATTTCGTTGTAAGGAAATACCTTCTGGACATATTTATTTGTTCAGTCCCGTAACAGAAGTTTTTCAATGTGAATCCCGATAGCTATCGGGATTGTAAATGTGCAAATGTGCAGATATTAGCATACTTGCATATCAGCATATTACTTAAACACTTCGATTGCTGGCAATGCTTTCCCTGTAAAGTCCCATAGGGCTTGGTTCTCCCAGCTAGAGCCGTTTGTGGCAGTACTGCCTTTAAACGATACCCATTCGCCTCCCCAGTAACAAAATCCTATTGCATTGGAATTTGTTTTAAGATGAGTTTTCAAATCCATCAAATAATTTTTCTGACCTTCATTTGTTGCAGGGTATGTTGAAATAATTTCGTTGTTAGAGCCAATTACATTATTGGTCCAATCGTTCCAATTGAATGTAAAAGGGTAGGAGGTTTCGGCAATAATTACATCTTTATGAAAAGTAGTTTTCAAAACACTAATCGAATTACTCAAGGAATCTAAACTCTTTCCATGCCATTTCGGATAGTAGGATAATGCAATAATATCGTAATCAATATTATTCATACTACTATAAAAGGCTAATGCTTCTTGATGCCCAGCATAGTGAATCATAATTTTCATCGTTGTAGAATTCTCTCTTACCGCTCTGATTCCTTCTTGCAATAAAAGTTTCATATACGTTAATTGAGTATATTTTCCATCGGGCCATAAAAAACCATTATTGATTTCATTCCCAATTTGTATATATTCCGGATTGATTTCGGTAACAATCTTTTTGGTGTATTGATAGACACTATCCTTTAATTGTTGAAAAGGCAAATTGCTCCAAGCACTAGGTTTTGTTTGGTTCGCAGGGTCGGCCCAAGTATCTGAATAATGTACTGTGAGCCAAACTTTAGCACCTGTGGATTTTATTTCATTGGCCAATTGTTTCACTTCTGCAAAACCAGAATGTCCATCAGCAGGGTTTACCCAAATGCGTAAACGAAAAGTATTTGCTCCTGCATTACGTAATGTGCTGAGCATGTCTTCTGTTTGCCCTGCAGTATTCTTAGCATTGAATTGGGCAGCTCTAATTTCTGGTAAATACGAAATGTCGGCACCACGTAGAAAAGAAAAATCTTCAGGGGTAGTTGTTGTCGGCTCTGTCGTAGTTTTCTTACAGGATACAGTTAATAAAAAGAAAATTGAAAATAGAAAAAAGTACTTCTTCATACTTAATAACCGTTCGTCGGAGTGTCCTCACTCCGACATTTTTTTTTATTTCGTGACATAGTATCTTCACTCCGACAATTTTTTTATTTCGTGTCGGAGTGAGGACACTCCGACGAACATCATGAATTACTCCGAATAGCTTAATTCCATCAACGTTTGCCCTACCACTTTTAAACTTTTCTTGTCGATATTTTCTAGCTTATCATTGTGTGTATGCCAATGTTTCCAGAAGCCAGACATAGATCCTGCATCATGGTGAATTAAATCGACCATCGGGATATTTGCTATCATGTTAACATAGTAATGATCATCAACAATAGCACCGGTATGTTCATAGCTAAAGTTTGAGGAGTAACCTGCAGCAGCAGCTTTTTGCCAAACGTATTCTAATACTTGTGGAGCAAAAGTTCTCGATACTTCTTCTTGTGTGAAAAATACATTTTCGCCACCTACCATGTCTAATAATACTCCATACTGTGGATGATAATTTGCCATTGGTGGATTTTTTGCCCAGTACTGAGACCCTAAACA
>CAJBVG010000192.1 GCA_903958995.1 uncultured bacterium
ACGTGACGGTCACTGAGCGGAGCCGAAGTGAGCGTCACGCTCGAGCTACCAGTTACCAGCTACGAGCTACGCTCTCCGCAACAACCCATACCCAATCGCCCCAGATGCAAACGATGCTAATAAAATAGCCAATTTACTTACGGCTTGAAGTTCTAATTCTGGGAAGGAGAGGAGCGCAATAAAAATGGACATGGTAAAGCCTATGCCTCCTAAAAATCCAGCACCAATTAATTGTTTCCAAGAAGTTTCCGTAGGCAGGTCTGATAGTTTTAATTTGATACTTAGGTATGCGAATGAAACTATACCAATCACTTTACCGAATACTAATCCGAATATAATTCCTAAGCCAATGGGTTGAGATAATGATAAAAACAGTTGGTTGCTGAAGACGATATCTGTATTTGATAGAGCAAATAAAGGCATAATGAAATAGGCCACTGGTTTAGTTAATAAGTGTTCCAAGTGTTCTAATGGAGAAATGTGAGTTCCTTTATTCGTAGGAATCATGAAGGCAAAAAGTACTCCCGCAATAGTAGCATGTATTCCAGATTTATAAATAAAATACCACAATAAAATTCCCAATGGTATATAGAAACTCAATGACTTTACTCTCGAAATATTGAATAGGTACAGAATAATTAAAACGATGGAAGCATAGAATAGATAAGCAAACGAAAGCGTTTGAGTATAGAATACTGCGATAACAATTATAGCACCTAAATCATCTACAATAGCGAGAGCTGTTAAAAATATTTTAAGTGATAAAGGAATTCGTTTTCCTAATAGTGAAAGTATGGCTACTGCAAAAGCAATATCTGTAGCCATTGGAATTGCCCAACCATTGGTTGTTGTAGTATTATAATTAAAGAGGATGTAAATAAGTGCTGGAACAATCATTCCACCAATGGCAGCTAATATCGGCAAGCTTGATTTTTTGATGTCAGATAATTCTCCTTCTAACAATTCACGTTTTATTTCTAATCCTACAAGTAAAAAGAAGATCGCCATTAATCCATCGTTTATCCAGAAATGGATATCGTGAGAAAAATTAAAATTAGCAATGCTAACGCCAATATTGGTTTCAAAAAAATGATGATAATCCTCCGAGAACCTTGAATTTACTATGCTTAATGCCGCCACAACACAAAACAATAACAAGTAACCACTCGTTACATTTGTGCGAACAAAGTCGGTGAAGGGTTTAATGAATTTTTTTATTCGTGTTTCCATATTTTTTAGTAATGGGTAGTGGGTAATGTGTAGTGAGTAATGTGTAGTGGGTAATATTTTTTTGTTCGTCGAAGCGTCCTCGCTTCGACATTTTTTTTATCGGTGTATCCTTCTACTCAATTCAACTTTTATATTGTCGGAGCGAGGACGCTCCGACGAACGGGCAGCTACCCACTACCCACTAATCAAATAAGCCAAAGTTTCCCTTCCCCTGCCTAACAATCACCGGAACATCGCTTGTGAAATCAACAATGGTTGAAGGTTCATTTCCTCCGTAGCCAGCGTCAATCACGATGTCTACAAGGTCTTGGTATTTTTCGTAAATCAATTCGGGGTCGGTGGTGTATTCAATTACATCATCTTCATCATGTATAGAACTACTCACAATTGGGTGGCCTAGCATTTTCACAATTTCTCGTGCAATCGCATTGTCGGGAACACGTAAGCCTACCGTTTTTTTATTGGTGTTTAATAATTTCGGTACGGCATTACTCGCATTAAAAATAAAAGTAAAGGGGCCTGGCAATGCTTTCTTAAGAATTCTGAAAGTATGATTATCGATGGGTTTAATATAATCCGACAAATGGCTCAAATCATAACAAACAAAGGAGAGATGAGCTTTTTCTGGTTTGATGTTTCTAATCTTACAAATCTTCTCTATTGCTTTCTGATTGGTAATGTCGCAACCTAATCCGTATACCGTATCGGTAGGGTAGATAATGAGTCCACCA
>CAJBVG010000193.1 GCA_903958995.1 uncultured bacterium
GCAAAACTTAGGCAACTTAGCAGGGTGAAAAAGGCGCTTCTCGTATTCAGTTTACTTTTAATATGTTTTCAATCAATTGATTGTAAGGCCGATTCAACTTTACCCGTAACGAATACTTTTCAATATGTCGAGCTCGGCAAGCAGATAAAATACGTTAGTACTGGTAAAAATGAGCTAACAATCGACTCATTTATCCAACAGCAGTCGATCAACTTTATTCAGAATAAGCATGGTATGCTTTTACTTAATGAGGATGAATATAAAAATGATTTATGGCTTACGTTTTCACTTTACAACGAAACCGATATTGAGAAAGACTTAATGGTACAACTCAACAACGCATTAATTAATAGAGTTGAGTTTTATGAGGTAATCGATAATAAGGTTACGAATAGCAATATCTGCGGAGATGAAATAGCATTATCAGCACGCAACGTAAATTATAGAACGCCACTTTACCCTATACACTTAAAAGCAAAACAAAAAATTGATATCTATTTCAAATTTAATTTAGAGGGCAGAAAAATTCATGCACCTATAGAGGTGTATTCATATACTTCTTTTGTTGAGCATACTTTTAAAGAAGAAATTAACTTAGGTTTCTTTTATGGTTTATTGGCTTGTTTAAGTTGTATTTGTTTTATTGTTTATTACCTAATTCGTGAGCGAGTATATTTTTACTTGGCGGCATATTTTACAGCTCAAACATTATTGCAAATTGCCATCAGTGGCGTGGGCTTTGTTTTGTTATGGGACAATTCACCTTATTGGAATGATAAGAGTATTCCGGTGTTGATGTCAACTTGTATTGTATTGGCCTTAGTGTTTTTGATTGAATTTATACAAAAAGATAAAATACATCGAATTACATATATAGGATTAAGAGCATTACAACTATTAGCTACGCTTTTAATCTTTGGTTCATTTACTAATGGCCTTACTTTTAATATAAGTGTTTGGGTTTTATATCGAATAATTCCCGTTTTTTACATTGGATTTTTTGTGCTGTCTAGTTATTTCTTTTTAACGAAATATTTACCAGCAAGGTTTTTCTTTATCTCCTTTTTATTATCATTAATATCCATTGGTGGTATATATTATTATGCATTAACCAAAGAACACAATAATGTTTTTACAAATCAATTAGTTATTGTTGGTGAAATGCTGAAGTCCATTATACTTACGTTAGCGCTAATGGACAGACTTCGGATCTTTAAGGAAGAGAAGGAAGAAGCGCAAGCGCAAGTAATCGTTCAGTTAGAAGAAATGAATTCTTTAAAAGAAAATGCCAATAAAGAATTAGTACAGAAAGTAGAAGAAAAAACAATAGAGCTTCAACTGAAACAAACGGAGGTGAAGAAGGCATTAATTTGGGGAGAAGAGCAAGAGCGGAAAAGAGTGTCGCAAGAATTGCATGATGGCATGGGAAGTTTGCTATCTACTTTAAGGTTAAATGCAGAATCCATTGATTTAAATGATAAAGGCTTAACTGAGAAAGAGTATTTCGCCTATCAAAATGTAATTGAATTAATTGATAAAGCTTGTACAGAATTAAGAAATATTTCTCACAACATGATGCCTGTAGGTATTGAGCAATTTGGTTTAGTGCAACAACTCATTTCCATTATTAGAAAGATAAATGACAGCGAAAAGGTACATGTTGTACTGGATACTTTTAACATGGAGAAAAGATTAAACAGAGACATCGAACTCTCTATTTATCGAATCTGTTTAGAGTTAATCAACAACATTATTAATCATGCAAATGCCAAAACAGCTACCTTACAAATTATCAGAAACTTTGATGTATTAAGTATAGTAATGGAAGATGATGGAGTTGGTTTTAATGTGGAGGAAATTGTAGAAGGTCACGGATTAATTAGCATACGCTCGAGGGTTGATGCTTTCGGAGGGAAAGTCAACATCGACTCCAATAATAATAGAGGAACTACCATCATTATAGAATTACCAGTAGAAGTATGAACAAACACATAAACATATTAATTGCTGATGATCATCAAATATTTCTAGATGGTTTAAAGATGATATTTTCTGATCAAAAAGATTGGAAGATTGTTGCTGAAGCTAAAGATGGAACCGAAGTACTTCAATTTTTTAACACTACTAAAATTGATTTGGCCATACTCGATGTGAACATGCCCAAACCCAATGGATTCGACTTATCTAAAAATATAAAGCAGAATTTCCCAAACTGCAAAATCATGATTTTATCGATGTACGGAGATGAGCAATTTATGAATGAGTTTGTGAAGATGGGAGTGAACGCGTACGTGTTAAAAAATGCAGGCAAGCAAGAACTACTCGAAGCTATGAATGCGGTTTTGAATAATGAAACTTACATCAGTAAAGCCTTACGAAGTTCTAATAAAAATGATGATTCGTTTGTGAAATCCTTAAGCTTAACACAACGCGAAAAAGAAATCATCACCCTATTAGCAAAAGAGAAAAGTAGTCAAGAGATTGCAGATACTTTATTCATCAGCATCTATACAGTGAACACGCATCGTAAAAATATCTTGCACAAACTGGGCATTAAAAATACGGCGGGATTAATGAAGTTTGCTTCGGAGAATAATTTACTCTAGAAAAAAGTTTAATAAATGCATGTTTTTTAAAAAAGTTGCATAAATGCAGGTTTTTGGTGGCATGACTTAAGTGGTGCCACCAATTACATAACTATTCCCCCCAAACAAAAAAATCCCGCCTTTCAGCGGGACTTTATCTTTTTAAGCTTTTTCAAAAATTTTGGAATGTTGCATTTCTGCAACAAGCAAGTGTAGATTAACTACAGCCGCCTTGTGTACCACAATTCAAGCACTTGTAACAAGTTCCTGAACGGATCATAATATGACCACAGTTACCACATGCAGGGGCATCAGATTGCGCTCCACCAGAGATATCAAGAACTGGTTTCTTATTCGCAAATTCTGCTGAAGTTACTTCTGCTTTTGGAGCAGGAGTTGAAGCCGATTCCATTTTGTTTGACACATCTGGATTCTGGTCTTCGTCGATCATCTGCGGGTTACCAATAACCGCATTTTGCTCGGTAATCACATGAACTAAATCTGTTCTGTTTAGGTATTCGTAACCTAACAAACGGAAGATATAGTCGATGATTGAAGTGGCACTCTTAATGTTCGCGTGGTTAGACACCATACCCGATGGTTCAAAACGAGTAAAGGCAAACTTGTCAACGAACTCTTCTAAAGGCACACCGTACTGTAAGCCTACCGAAATTGCGATAGCGAAACAGTTCATTAATGATCGGAATGTAGCACCTTCTTTGTGCATATCGATGAAGATCTCTCCCAATGTTCCATCCTCATATTCACCAGTACGTACATAAATGGTTTGCCCTCCAACTGCCGCTTTTTGTGTAAAGCCTTGGCGTTTTCCTGGCATGCTCTTCTTCTCAACCACACTCGATAGTTGGCGATTGAATGAAGTATCTTTAGATCGTTCTAAGATTGCTCTCGCAGCTTCTAATACTTGCTCTGGAGTAAGATCACTTAATCTAACATTAGCAGCTTCTCCTAATACTTCTTCAACACTTTCTATTTTATCATCGCTAGATGCTTTAGTAGATAATGGTTGAGATAATTTACAACCATCACGGTATAATGCATTTGCTTTTAATCCTAGTTCCCAACTTAATTGGTAGCAGTCTTTAATCTCATTAACATTAGCCTCATTAGGTAAGTTGATGGTTTTAGAAATCGCACCCGATAAGAATGGTTGTGCTGCAGCCATCATTTTAATGTGACCATGTGCGTGGATATAACGTTGACCGATTGTTCCACAACGGTTAGCGCAATCAAATATTGGGTAATGTTCTTCTTTCAAATATGGAGCACCTTCGGTAGTCATTGTACCACATACGTAAGTGTTTGCTTCGCTGATTTGTGATCTGCTGAAACCTAATGCTTGTAATAAGTTGAAGTTTGGAGAATTGTATTGTTCTGCTTTGAAACCTAAACGTTTCAAGCAATCTTCTCCTAACGACCATACGTTGAATGCAAAACTAATTTCGAAAGCAGACATCATACCTTTGTCAACTTTTTCTAAGTCGTCTTGAGTAAATCCTTTTGC
>CAJBVG010000194.1 GCA_903958995.1 uncultured bacterium
ATATTATTTAAAGATACATTGGGTGAATATGAAATATCAGCATTATTTAATATGTAATTGTATTTTGAAAAACCAACATCTATATTATTAATGTAGTAACTTCCAGCTAAGTTTCGAATGTAAAATTCAATTACATATGTTTCATTGCTTTTAAGCTTTTCAACAAGCGTCATACTTACTAATCCTTTACAAGAACCGGGTTTGTAAAACACATTACCACCGCAAAACTTACCAGAATGAGCTAATTTGGTATTGTTGTTCATCCAATATTTACCAAATAGAATACTTGGTGGTGGAATCAATCTTCCAGGGAATCTCATTCTTCCCATATAAACCGAAAACTCACTAATACTGGCTGGTAAAATCGTGCAACTTGCAGAATCGACTGTGTTTTCAAAGTCGGGGTTAAAAACTAAATTTTGTGTAAGTGCAACTTTTGATAAAAAAACTAGAAAAAATATTAAAATATATTTCATTAAAATGTGCTTCTAAATCCCTTCCCCTTCAACCCCTCTGCAGATTTTTCTACTTTATGTTTTAGTTCGGCTTTGTATTCGTCCATGCGAGCTGCGACGATAGCATCGGTGCTACCTAAAATTTGTGCGGCTAAAATGCCTGCATTTTTTGCACCGTTTAAAGCTACAGTTGCTACTGGAATTCCACCTGGCATTTGAAGAATAGAAAGAACAGAATCCCAACCATCGATTGAGTTAGATGATTTAATGGGAACACCAATTACTGGTAAACTCGTAAGCGATGCCACCATGCCTGGTAAATGCGCTGCACCTCCTGCACCGGCAATGATTACTTGCAGTCCACGAGCTCTCGCTGTTTTTGCATAGTCGTACATACGGTCTGGAGTTCTGTGAGCAGACACTACCGTAAGCTCATAAGCAATGCCTAATTCGTTTAATACAAATGCTGCCTCTTCCATGATCGGAAGATCAGATTCGCTACCCATGATGATGCCAATTTTGATCATTGTTTTATGTTCTAAATTCTATGTTCTAAATTCTATGTTCTATATTATTGTTCTAAGTTCTAAGTTCTAAATTCTAAGTTTTTCTTATTTAATTGTTCAAATTGTTCAAATTGTTCAAATTTGCTAATTTGTTACCACTTTCAACATCTCCTTAACCACCCTAGCTTTACTTATAGCAGCATCCCTGCTTTCATCTACCACAGTTACATGTCCCATTTTGCGGAAGGGTTTGGTTATTTTCTTCCCGTATAAATGTACATATACTCCTGATAAATTTAATACTTCTTCCATGCCTTCGTACACAGCATCGCCTGTATGTCCTTCTTCTCCTAAAATATTAATCATGACTGAATGATATTTTGCATCTGTATCGCCCAAAGGCTGATTAAATATAGCTCTTAGGTGTTGTTCAAATTGTGAACTAATATTTCCTTCAATGGTTTGATGTCCGCTGTTATGTGGACGTGGTGCCATTTCATTTACTAATATATCTCCCGATTTGGTTAAGAACATTTCAACGGCTAATAGTCCAACGAGCTCTAATTCATCGGCAATTTTTACCGCTAAATTTTCAGCTTTCATCGCTGTGTATTCTGATACACTTGCTGGAGAAACTAAGAACTCTACTAAGTTTGCTGTCGGATGGAAATCCATTTCTACTAATGGAAATGTTTTCGTTTCTCCATCGGCATTTCTCGCTACAATTACGGCGATTTCTTTTTCGAAATCTACCAATCGTTCTACTAATGATGGTGCTGTAAAGGCATCATCGAAATCTTTTTTCTCACGTATTATTTGAACACCTTTTCCATCGTACCCATCTTTACGTAATTTCTGAACGTAAGGTAATCCCCACACTAATTTTTCTAAGGCTTCTTTGTTTTCTATCAACTGAAAATCGGAGGTAGGGATGCCATGGTCTTTCATCCATTGCTTCTGAACCCCTTTATCTCTTATCATCTTGATGATGGAAGGTTGAGGGTAAACTAATTTTCCTTCGGATTCTAATTTCTCTAAAGCTTCAACATTTACCTTTTCTATTTCGATGGTAATTAAATCGACTGTTTGTCCGAAATTATAAACTGTATCGAAATCGGTAATATCACCTACGGTAAAATGATCGCAAATATTTTTGCAGGGAGCATTCGCATCTGGATCAATCACTGCACAAGTCACGTTGTAATTGAGGGCATTTTGTATCCACATTCTTCCTAATTGTCCACCACCGAGGATTCCCACTTTTAAATTTCCGTAGAATGTTTTTTTCATGCTTGCTTTACTAAATCTCCACTTTTAATTTTTCGTTGTAATTCTAGTATTCCACCAATGAGTGCTTCCGGACGAGGAGGGCATCCTTGCACGTACACATCAACAGGAATAATTTGATCAACACCTTTTACGACATGGTAACCATGCTGCCAATATGGGCCGCCACAATTAGAGCATGAACCCATAGAAATCACGTAACGAGGTTCGGGCATTTGTTCGTAAAGAATTTTTATACGCTCGGCCATTTTAAATGTAACGGTACCGGCAACTATCATTACATCAGATTGACGAGGAGAGGGGCGAGGGAATACTCCAAAACGTTCTAAGTCGAAGTTCCCCGATTGGGTATCCATGAATTCAATTGCACAGCAGGCTAACCCGAATCCCATCGGCCACAACGACGATAATCGCGCCCAATTTAGAAGTTCCTCTAATTTGGTCACCACTACGCCTTCGCGTTCTAACTGATGTGGGAGTTTACTCATTGCTCTCTTTTTTTACTGCCGAACGAAATGGTGGACGCCTAACTGCACCCGGTGCTGCAGTGCTAGCTGCTACAACAGGTTCAGCCACTACTGGCTTTTCCTCTAACTTAAATTCTCGAACAGTATAGTGTAATTGATTAATCGATTCGTATAAATGTTGTGGGATGTTAGCGCTTGTTGTTGGGGTAATAATCGTCGGACGAATCCATTCGAGATCACCTTTTTTCCAAACGTACGCTAAGCCTAATAATAAGATGGCAATAAA
>CAJBVG010000195.1 GCA_903958995.1 uncultured bacterium
AAATCAAATTTTAATAAACTCGATACTCAATACCCACTACTCGATACTCGTACTTATATTTGCTTTATGAGAATAATCGCTACCATTCCCCACCCCGAAATGAGGATTAGTGTTTTTAACATGAATCAGAAATACATCTTGAAATTAGAATGGGGTCCACTCGAGCAAGCCTTCAAATGGGATGAATATGACTTTACCGGATTAGAGGATTTTTTGAACTTTGTGAATAGTTCAGTGATTTTAACGAATTCGTTAGAGAGGTTTCGCTTAATGCTTGAGGATATTCGTAACTCGTAGCTCCCTGCCTGACGACAGACAGGGTAACTCGTAGTTCGTAACTCGTAGTTCGAAATTCCTAATTCCTAATTCCTAATTTAATATGCTTCTTCGATAGCTTCTGGAATCTCCAAAACAGCATCACTGCCGATATTGTTAATCCCAAGGAAAGGGCTATCCAGATACCCATTCCGCCCATTTTGAGGGTAAATCCTAAGTAATACGCCAAAGGAATTGAAATGATCCAATAGGCTACAAAGGTTACGAGTGTTGGCATTTTCACATCGCCCATACCACGTAAGGCTCCCAAACCAACCACCTGAGTTCCATCAGATAGTTGAAAGAATGCAGCTATTATCATTAATCCCGATGCTATTTCTAACACTTCAGCATTCTTCATATAAAATAGTGGGAACGAAACTCTACCAAGTATCATCACTAAGGCCATTACACCCATAAAGCCTAATACCATTACATAACCCGTCATTCCAGCTCTGCGTAATTGCTTGAAGTTGCCTTCTCCCAATGCATTTCCAACTCGAACCGAAGTTGCAGCTCCAATTCCACTTGCGGCCATATAGGTTGCCGAAGCAATACTGATTGCAATTTGGTGAGCCGACTGATAATTAGGACCTAACATGCCCATCATTAAAGCAGCTAATGCAAATGCACCTACTTCGAATAAGTACTGAAAAGCCATCGGTATCCCGTAATTAATCAATTCCATTGATGTTTTCCATTCAATGAATTTTACTTTGGCTTGATGTAAATACGGTTTGAAATTCTTTGATCTAAGAACATAGGTAATCATTAATATCGCCATTAATGACCTGGATATCAAGTTCGCAATACCTGCTCCTTTAAGTTCCATACGAGGTAAACCCCATACACCATTAATTAATCCATAGGTTAAAAAGATGTTGAATCCATCGGCAATTAAGGTGATAATCATGGCTTGCCTGGTGAAATTTAATCCCTCAGCAAATTGCTTGAATGTTAAGAATAACATTAATGGCACCATCGAAAAACCTATAATTCTCAAAAAAGGTAAAGCTTCGGTTACTACTTCGGGTGCTTGTCCGAATTTGCTCATTTGAGTGGATAGGGCATATATCCCTAAAAATACCACAATACCTGTGATGCAATTTATAACAAGAGAGTTGACTAAGTATTTACCACAAACATCTTTGTTGTTGGCTCCAAATTCTCTGGAAATATGTGGTGTTAAGCCATATGCGATACCGATACCGAAAACCATGAGTACTGCAAAGACACTAATGCCAAGGGAACATGCCGCCAGTTTCACCGGACCTAAATGACCGATAAGTACAGAGTCGGTAATGTTCACCACAACGTGGCCAACCTGACTAATAATCACAGGATAAGCCAGTAAGAAGGTTTTCTTAAAGTGTATTTTTCTAGATTCTAAAAGCATTAAGCAGCAGTGTAGTATTCGGTTTTTTCGGTGCTGTGCACTCGAATAACTCCCGAAAGTACTAAATTGACAAGGATTTTGGAGGCTCTTCGTCTAGATATGTTAATTAATTTACAAAACTCTAACAAGGTAATCCGTTCGTTATCGGCTAAGTATTCCAATAATGCTTTCTCTTTAGTGGTATAGATAATTAAGTTATTGTCACCCTTCGTTTCCTTTTTCAACACATCAACAACGATTTTACTCGCTAACACACTTTTATCTTTAACTCGAATGTAAGCCCACCATTTTTCATCTTCACCTAAAGCATAATGTGGTTTGACTTCACTTTCTTCAATCACCACTGCTAAAACAATTTTACCATCAATTTCATATTCAGTAAAAATAGGTTCAATGCTAGGTTTACAGTAAAAAGTGCCGGCTTTAGTAAGTTGATATTTTTCCTCTTCTTCAGATTTTACGCCTTTAATACTTCCATCATCCATCACTCCAACTAAAATCACCCCACCTCTGTTATTGGCAAAAGAAACCATCGTTTTCGCGATTTTATGAACGTGGGTTATTGTCTTCTTGAAATCAAGTCGTACACCTTCTCCCTCCAGAATCAATTTTTTAATGTTCATCGCGAAATTAATATGATACTAATTTACTGAGTAGAAATTTTAATTAAGTTGACGAATTATCAACAGAAGTTAAAAGCCAGATAGAGGCTTTTGACTCTCTTTAGTTAAGCGTAGATAGACCTCGGTTTTGGCTATAACATACACATCACCATCTTTAGATTTGTAGCGTACTTCGTGACTTTGTTTGAATTTACCAATGCTGTTTAGTGATTCTTCTGCTTCTAAAATTTGCTCGTCTGTTAATTCAAAATCAAGAAACAAATCTTGGTCGGCGGGACGCATATAATGAATCTCAGCACTTTTTAACCAGGCCTGAATTTTGTATCCTTTGCGTTCAAATACTTGCCAATATAGAATAGCATAGAATGGATCTGCTGCTGAAAACAAGGCACCACCGAAGGTTGTGCCATTCATATTTCTGTTTAGAAAACTTCGCTTAATCTTCACTCTGCAAGCACGATAACCTTCAGCTATTGAAGTAATACGTATCCTGTTTAGAACGAAAGGTGGATAAGCATTTAATACTAATCGACCGAAAGATTCAGAAAGTTTCATAAAACAAAGTTACGAATCACTACCACATTTTTTCGAGAATCATTTCATGGTCACTTTCGTTCATCGTAAATACTCTTCCAGATACATTGTTAAGTTTCAGGTTTTCAAGTATTTTAGCTTTGTCAGTTGAAGTAACATTGATCTCTTGTAAACGAATAGGAGTGTTGATGCTTTTAAAGAAATCTTCTAAACGAAGTATAAATTGTTCTGCTTGATAAGCTTCATCACCATCACGAACATCGAATACCATTTTACCTAAGAAAGCTAATTTAGATTCGAATTGAGGGGAGAAATGTTTTAACCAGGCAGGGAACACAATTGATAATCCAGCGCCATGGGCAACATTATATAAAACACTTAAGGTATGCTCATATAAATGTGTTCCCCAATCGCCACCACCTTTACCATTTGCTAATGAACCATTTAAGGCGTTGGTTGCTAACCACATCACATTTGCACGTGCATCGTAGTTTTCGGGTTCGTTTATGGCAATTGGTCCGTAATGTATGGCCAATTTTATGATGCTTGCAATGTAGTGTTCAGATAAAGGAGACTCACCTTTACCGAAGTAAACTTCTAAGCAATGTGATATCAAATCTGCTACACCATAAGCGGTATAGTGACTTGGTACAGAATAGGTTAATGTAGGGTCGAGGATAGATAGTTTTGGAAATATTACTGGAGCTGAATACCCTTTTTTCATTCCACCCAATGTATCTTGTAATACGGTAGATGAATTCATTTCGGTACCCGTAGCGGCAAGTGTTAAGATATTGATTAGGGGTAAAGCTTGTGTTGGCTTAGCTTTTTGCAAGTAGAAATCCCAAACAGAATGATCTACATAATATCCCATGGCAATGGCTTTTGCTGAATCTATTACAGATCCACCACCTATAGCGATAATTAAATCAGCTTTAAATTCTTTTGCCAACTGAACGGCTTCATCTGCATCCTCAAAGGTTGGATTTGATTTTATCCCCTCAAAAGTTTCTGATTTTACTCCGTGCATATTTAAAGAAGATATGACACGAGCATATAAACCACTCTTTTTAGCAGAGCCCTTACCAATTAATACTAATGCTCTTGAACCAATAGCTTTTGCCTCTGAACCAATTCGATCAACTTCATTTTTGCCGAAAATGATTTTGGTGGGATTGTGATAGCTGAAATTCTCCATTTGTTATGTTTACAGAAAGAGACAAATAAAGTGACTTTTTGTTTTTATTTCGATGATTTTCTGACGTAATATACATTATCATAATCCATATAACCACGAGATAATAAAAGTGTATCACCTATAAATTCAACATAAGCAGGTTGTTGGTCGTTGAATTGAATCGTTAAAGCACTATCACCTTGTTGAAACTGATAATCATTTAAACCCTTACGGAGTTGATATTTACCTGTATTCGCAGTACCTTCTAATTGAGGCTCTCCAGTTGATGTGTATTCGAATGTGCCATCTGATTTTATATTTAACTGCTTTGTGATTGTTGAATTCTCTGGAGTAGTCCAAACACTTGTTCTTCCACAACAAAATGTTTTAACCCAAACCCACTCACCAACAACAGGTTGTTGTGAAGATTCCTCGTTGCATCCGCCTTTTGCAGATAGTAAAACTGTAGAAATTAATGCTAGAGCAACTATTTTTAACTTTATCATAGTAGTGTAATAAATCGATATACGAAGCTAATAATTTTTGTAAATGATTTATTGGTAGAGGAAATTTAATTAATCTTGTCAAAGTTCGTAATTAGTAGCTCGATATATTACTAAACTCATAATTCAAAACTCAAAATTCAAAACTCACAATTCATTCAATGGATAAAAATACTATAACCACTTGGTTTAAAGAACTTCAAGATACG
>CAJBVG010000196.1 GCA_903958995.1 uncultured bacterium
ATGACGACAGGAAAATTTAAAAAAAACCAAGAAAAGTCTCGACGCAAAATGCTTATCGAGGAGTATAGAGAGGAACATCCTTATATTCCTACCGATGAAGAGATACTTGAAAATAATAGCTACTGGGATATCGATTATCTTGAAGAAGCTAATAAAAAGACTAATGAGGGTATTAGATACTGGGAAGAAAGGTATAATAATGCGAGCGGTAATATGGGAAAATGGCACTGTCAGGTCAGGTTAAATAGACTTTACAAGAAACTACACAAGTATGTAGATAAAAAATAAGTTATGCACGAAATTTTACATATTATAGAACATGCATTAGGATTATGTGGAGAAAACAAAACGTATCGTTTTTCATGAAATCACGAAACCTGCTATTGTTAAAGCAATAGAAAATCCTCGTACCATTGATTATAATTTAGTTTACGCACAACAAGCTCGTCGTGTATTAGACCGTTTGGTAGGTTTTGAATTATCTCCAGTTTTATGGAGAAAAGTAAAGCCTTCTTTATCGGCTGGTCGTGTACAATCGGTTGCCGTACGTTTAATTGTAGATCGCGAACGCGAGATTAATGGTTTTAATGCCGATGCCAGCTTTAAAGTAATGGCATTGTTTAATACCGATGGATCTAAGAAGACTACTTTCAAAGCAGAGTTAAGTTCTCGTATTACAAAAGTTTCTGATGCAGAGAAGTTCTTGCAAGATTGTATTCCTGCTAGCTACTCGGTTCGTTCGCTAGAAGTGAAACCTGCGAAGCGTTCTCCATCAGCACCTTTCACCACATCAACCTTACAACAAGAAGCAAGTCGTAAGCTAGGTTTCTCCGTTTCGAGAACCATGAGCGTTGCGCAAAAATTATACGAGTCGGGTAAAATATCCTACATGCGTACCGATTCGGTGAACTTATCGGATACTGCATTACAAGCGGCTGAAAAAGAAATTTTAAGCGCTTACGGAAATCAATACCACCAAGTACGTAAATACAAAACGAAATCGGCCGGAGCACAAGAAGCTCACGAGGCTATTCGTCCAACATACTTCGACCGCCACACGGTTGATGGAGATAATGCCGAAAAAAGATTATATGAATTAATCTGGAAGCGTGCCATTGCCTCACAAATGAGCGAAGCTCAATTTGAAAAAACAACGGCAAAGATTGCTATCTCAACTCGTCCGGAAGAATTAACTGCTCAAGGTGAAGTATTGAAGTTTGATGGCTTCTTGAAAGTGTACATGGAGTCGATCGACGATGAAGACGATGCAAACTTAAACGATGATGAAGCAGATAATAAAATGCTTCCTGTCTTAGCAGAAAAACAAGCATTAAATTTAGATAACCTAAAAGCGATGGAACGTTTCTCTCGTCCACCCGCTCGTTATACAGAAGCAAGCTTAGTAAAGAAATTAGAAGAGTTAGGCATTGGTCGTCCTTCTACCTATGCACCAACCATTGGTACTATACAAAATAGAGGATACGTTTTAAAAGATGATCGCGAAGGCAAACAACGAATCTACAGAGTGCTTAGCATTAAAGCGAACACAGTAGTAGAAGAAGCCTTAACCGAACAAACAGGAGTAGAGAAGTCTAAATTATTTCCTTCGGATATTGGTGCTTTAGTAAATGACTTTTTAGTTCAACATTTCCAAAATATTGTAGATTATAATTTTACTGCAACGGTAGAAAAAGAATTCGATGATATTGCACAAGGTTTAACCGAGTGGACAAATATGATTGAGGCTTTCTACAAACCTTTTCATAAGGATGTAGAAAATACCATTGAAAATGCTGACCGTGCAAATGCGACACGTGAATTAGGATTAGACCCTGAAACACAAAAACCAATATCGGTAAAAATCGGACGTTACGGACCTTACGTACAAATTGGCGAAGCCGATGAAGAAACAGGAGAGAAACCTCGTTTCGCAAGTTTACGTCCGGGACAAATGGTAGAAACCTTAACCCTTGCCGAATCATTGGAACTATTCAAAATGCCTAAGCAATTAGGACAATTTGAAGAGAAAGATGTGACCATTGGTATCGGAAGATTCGGACCTTACATTAGACATAATAGTATTTTCACATCATTAACTAAAGAAGACGATCCATATACAGTTACCTTAGAAAGATCGGTAGAGTTAATATTAGCGAAGCGTGAAAAAGATGCTAATAAATTAATTAAGGCTTACCCAGAAAGTGAATTGGTAAAAGTGTTGAACGGACGTTGGGGACCTTATATTCAATACGGAAAATTAAATCTTAAAATTCCGAAAGGCACCGAAGCAACTACGTTGACTTACGAAGATATTTTCAAAATTGCAGGAGGTGTTGAACCATTAGCAGAGTTGAAAAAAGGAAGCGCGAAGAAAGCAGCACCGAAGAAGGGCGCTACAAGTAAAGCCGCTCCAAAGAAAGCCGCACCTAAAAAGGCAGCTCCAAAAAAAGCCGCGACTAAAAAAGCAGCACCGAAAAAATCAGTAGCGAAGAAAGCTGCTCCGAAAAAAAGTGTTAGTAAATAAGTTTCGATCATGATTAAAGATCTTCCTCAAAATATTGTTGAAGGAGTAGCGATGGCTGTGGTGCTCGACCATGAAGATGTGGAATCGAGATCATGGAAAGTGTATGTGCTCAACTTAAAAGACATCCCCATTACCAATGTATTGGTGAGTTCTAAGGGTTATGGTACGTTTGAAGGAGAGGAAGTGAAAACAACCGTCTTCAGACATTTCATCGGTGATCTAGCTCCTGGAAAATATGCTGCCGTAGAATTAATCGACGAAAAGCTATTTGCCATCAATAACGAATTCTGGTTAAGTTATTACATCGATCGAGAAATCTACGATAAGAAATACATCTTCCTCACCGAGAGCGTTACCGAAACTAACTTCATCCGCATTCCTTTGTTAAATAAACCGGGTGTTATGATTAAATAAAAAAAAGTTGCATTTATGCAGTTTTTTTTATCAATAATACGAGCTAAATTGCATCATGATTTTACGCTCAAAAATTCAAGATGTTTTATTTTTAGATATCGAGACTGTCCCACTTCATTCTGAATACGAGGACTTAAACGATATGGAAAAATATTTGTGGGATAGGAAGGCTAGGTACATCAACAAAGATGAGCAAAGCGACTCTGAAGTCTATGCACGTGCAGGGATTTATGCCGAGTTCGGCAGGATTGTTTGTATTTGTGTTGGGAAACTTGGGAAAGATGTAGATTGTGAGTTTCTGAAATTACGTTGTTTTTATAATGATGATGAACGGAATTTACTACTCGAGTTCAAAGCATTCCTCCAAAAATTAAATCCATCCACCTTACTTTGTGCACATAACGGAAAGGAATTCGACTTCCCTTTCATTTGCAGAAGAATGCTAATCAACGGCATCGAATTACCCGATATACTCAACATTGCGGGTAAAAAACCTTGGGAACTCCAACACCTGGATACTCTAGAGCTCTGGAAATTCGGTGATTTCAAACATTTTACTTCCTTAGAATTATTAGCCTACATCTTTAAAATAGATACTCCAAAAGATGATATCGATGGCAGTATGGTACATAAAGTGTACTACAAAGAAAATAATTTACAACGCATCGTAGATTACTGTTATAAAGATGTAGTCACCATTGCTCAATTATTATTGAGATTTAATAATCAAAACACCATTAGAACAGAAAATATTTATTATGTTTAGGGTAATTACGATTATTCCCAATGGAACCGATTTTACAGGTTAAAAACCTTTCTGTTCATTTTACCAACGATCAAGGTACTAGCACGGCACTTAAAAACATTTCTTTTCAAATTCCGAAAGGAGAGATATGTGGTATTGTAGGCGAATCAGGTTCTGGCAAATCCGTTTCTTCCTTAGCCATTATGGGATTGTTAGCACCCAATGCTATTATCGAAGGGGAAATTCTATTTATGGATGATGATCAATCCGTAAAACTATCTAGCTTATCCGATCAAGAAATCAGTAAATACCGTGGAGCTAAAATCGCCATGGTGTTTCAAGAACCTATGACTTCCTTGAATCCTGTATTAACCTGTGGATTCCAAGTAATGGAAGTATTGCAACTCCATTTAGGATTAAGTGATGATGAAGCACGCACTAAAACACTAGCACTTTTTGAAGAAGTAAAGCTCCCTCGTCCGGAGAAAATTATAGATTCTTACCCACACGAATTATCGGGCGGACAAAAACAACGTGTGATGATTGCCATGGCCTTGAGTTGCAATCCCGCATTACTCATTGCCGATGAACCCACTACAGCATTAGATGTAACGGTTCAAAAAAGCATCATCGAATTACTTCTGCAAATTAAAAACGATCGTAACATGAGTATGATTTTCATCACTCACGATTTAGGATTGATAGCAGAAATTGCCGATGAAATTATAGTGATGTACAAAGGGGAAATGATTGAGCAAGGTACCAGTGAAGAAGTATTACATCAACCTAAAATGCCCTATACCAAAGGACTTATTGCTTGTCGTCCGAATATGAAACGCAGTATGAAACGCTTACCTACCATGAGTGATTTTATGGAAAGCGGTCATACTACACAAACGTTTGATATTAATAATTTCATAAAATCGGATGCCGAACTTCAACAACGACGAACAGGGTTATATGCTCAAGAACCTTTGTTGAAAGTAAATCACCTGAAAAAATATTACCCAATACGTAAAGGTATTTTCGGAAAAAGCACAGAATTTGTAAAAGCATTAGAAGATATAAGTCTAACACTGTACCCAGGCGAAACACTAGGTTTAGTAGGGGAGTCGGGTTGTGGTAAAACAACATTAGGACGATGTATTCTTCGACTTATAGAACCAACCTCAGGTACCATTGAG
Source organism: uncultured bacterium (assembly GCA_903958995.1). GTDB lineage: Bacteria > Bacteroidota > Bacteroidia > Sphingobacteriales > Sphingobacteriaceae > CAJBVG01. Next base: position 4,868 of record CAJBVG010000196.1, read on the forward strand.
TTCGAAGGGAAAGACATTACCAACATCAGCAATAGCGAAATGCGAGTGCTACGCACCGATATGCAAATCGTTTTTCAAGATCCTTATTCTTCTTTAAATCCACGCATGACCATAGGGCAAGCCTTAATGGAACCCATGGAAGTACACGGTTTGCTAGAGAATGGAAAACAACGAAAAGAAAAATGCTTGGAGATATTAGAGAGTGTAGGTTTACTGAAAGAACATTTCGATCGTTACCCGCATGAGTTTTCGGGAGGACAACGCCAACGAATTTGTATTGCAAGAGCCTTGGTCTTATCTCCGAAATTAATTATTTGCGACGAATCCGTTTC
>CAJBVG010000197.1 GCA_903958995.1 uncultured bacterium
ATAGAACTACTCACAATTGGGTGGCCTAGCATTTTCACAATTTCTCGTGCAATCGCATTATCGGGAACACGTAAGCCTACCGTTTTTTTATTGGTGTTCAATAATTTCGGGACGGCATTACTCGCATTAAAAATAAAAGTAAAGGGACCGGGTAATGCTTTCTTTAGAATTCTGAAAGTATGATTATCAATGGGTTTTATATAATCCGACAAGTGGCTCAAATCATAACAAACAAAGGAGAGATGAGCTTTTTCTGGTTTAATGTTTCTAATCTTACAAATCTTCTCTATTGCTTTCTGATTGGTAATGTCGCAACCTAATCCGTATACCGTATCGGTAGGGTAGATAATGAGTCCACCAGCACGTAAGCAATCCACAATTTTCTGGATTTCTTTTTCATTCGGATTCTCGTTGTATAACTTTAAAAGCATACTCAAATATACGAAAAAAGAGGTTCGTTAGATGGATCGCCCCTCAACTTTTAGTTCGTCGAAGCGTCCTCGCTTCGACATTTAGTTTATTGTCGGAGCGAGGACGCTCCGACGAACGGTTGTTCAGTGACCGCTCCGACGAACTAAACACTATTCAAAATTTGACAAAAAAAAAGTCGGAGCGAGGACGCTCCGACGAACAATCTAATATCTCTATTCTTAGTACTATTTATTAAGTACTTCTTTCACCAAATCAGCAGCATCTTGCAATGCAATTGCAGAGAATACTTTTAATCCTGAATCGTCGATTAATTTTTTAGCTTCAACAGCGTTAGTACCTTGTAAACGTACAATGATTGGCACTGGAATATTTCCAATGTTATTGTATGCATCAATTACACCTTGAGCAACACGATCGCAACGAACAATACCACCGAAGATGTTGATTAAGATAGCTTTTACGTTTGGATCTTTTAAGATGATATGGAAAGCAGCTTCTACTGTTTTTGCATTTGCAGTTCCCCCAACGTCTAAGAAGTTTGCAGGATCACCACCCGATAATTTAATGATGTCCATTGTAGCCATTGCTAAACCAGCACCATTCACCATACAACCCACGTTACCTTCGAGTTTTACATAGTTTAAGTTTGATTTGCCTGCTTCAACTTCTGTAGCATCTTCTTCTGCAGTATCACGCATTTCTTTATAGTCTGGATGACGGTACAAAGCGTTATCATCTAAACTTACTTTAGCATCTACAGCTAATATTTTATTATCTGATGTTTTTAATACCGGATTGATTTCAAACATCGCAGAGTCAGTTTGATCGTATGCTTTATATAAAGCAGCAATAAACTTCGTCATGTCTTTGAACGCATCACCTTCTAAACCTAAGTTGAAAGCAATTTTACGAGTTTGGAAACCTTGTAATCCTACTTTAGGATCAATTTCTTCTTTGAAAATTAAGTGAGGAGTATGTTCAGCTACTTCTTCAATGTCCATACCACCTTCAGTAGAATACATAATGATATTTCTACCACTTGAGCGGTTTAATAATACACTCATGTAAAACTCTTTTGTGTCTGAAACACCTGGATAATAAACATCCTGAGCAACTAAAATTTTATTTACTTTTTTACCTTCAGCACCTGTTTGAGGAGTGATTAATTGCATCCCGATAATTTGTTCTGCTCTTTCTTTAACCTCATCTAAGCTCTTCGCTAATTTCACACCACCACCTTTTCCTCTTCCACCTGCGTGTATTTGAGCTTTAATAACCCACCAGCCTGTACCAGTTTCAGCTTGTAATTGCTTTGCAGCTTCTACAGCTTGTTCAGGAGTCTCAGCAACGATACCTTCTTGTACGCGCACTCCGAATGATTTTAAAATTGATTTTCCTTGGTATTCGTGAATATTCATTTCTGTAAGAATTTGCCGTAAAAGTAGGTAATTAGAGTCAAATTGAAAAGATGTTTATTTAAAAACATAATTGTTACATCGAGTTTTCTAATGTTTGGCACAATCTTGGTATTTTGCGTTTACATTTATTTGACACACTCACCCTCAATGCGCCTCATAATAATTTTTACGTTTCTCGTAATCAGCGAATTGGCTTTTTCTCAAGCTGAAAAAAAATCATTGATAGCCTCTCGAGTAATAAAAGCTCCTCGTATAGATGCCATCATAAATGATGAAGCATGGATGTATGCTGCCAAAGCTGAAGGCTTTACGCAGATAGAACCTTATCCCAATACACCATCGAAACAGCGCACTGAAGTAATGATTACTTACGACGATGAAGCGGTGTATGTGGCAGCGATGTTATACGACACTTCACCAGATAGCATTCTGAAAGAACTTTCTATACGCGACAATTACGGAAATACTGATCTATTTAGTGTACAATTTGATACGTTTCACGATTTGCAAAATAGATTTGAATTTGGAGTTACTGCAGCGGGTGTACAATTCGATGAGAAAACTGGTGCCGAAACTTTTGATGTGGTTTGGGAAAGTGAAGTAAAATTAACTGATAAGGGTTGGAGTGTGGAAATGAAAATCCCTTACTCGGCAATTCGTTTCCCTGAAAAAGATATTCAGGAGTGGGGATTACAACTTACACGTAGCATACGACGCACTCGTGAATATTCTCATTGGCAATACATTGCTCCTGATATTCAAAACGTAGTATCGTATTACGGCACGCTAAAAAATATTGAGAAAATAAAATCTCCTCTTCGTCTTTCTTTAACACCGTATGTGGGTTTAACAGAAAGCCACTATCCTTATAATGTTTCCGGGAAAAGTAATTACTCTACTTCGTACAATGCCGGGTTAGATTTGAAGTATGGTATAAATGAAAGTTTCACTCTCGACATGACTCTTGCTCCAGATTTCGGACAAGTACAATCGGATAATAAAGTGTTAAACCTAACGGCTTTCGAACAACAGTTTCAAGAGTTTCGTCCTTTCTTTATTGAAGGTACTGAGATGTTTTCATTCAACCGTTTGTTTTATGCTCGTCGAATTGGAGGTATGCCGAGTAAGTATTTTGAAGTGGAGTTCATGTCCGATTCCAATCATACCGTGGTTGATAATCCTCAACAAATACAATTATTAAATGCAACCAAGGTAACTGGAAGAACTAACGATGGTTTAGGTATTGGTGTGCTCAACGCTATTACAGCTTCTGCAAATGCAACGATTCGCCACTTAGATGGTACCGAAGAAAAAATCCAAACAGAACCCTTTACGAACTATAGCATCGTTTCCTTAAATCAAACTTTAAAGAACAATAGTTACATCGGTTTTATTAATACTAATGTTACTCGTGCTGGCGAAACCAATAATGCCAATGTAAGCGGTGTACGTTTTGCCTTAGGAAATAAAAAAGATACTTATCGTTTAGCAGGAAATGCATCCTTGAGTCACAAAACCTTTCCCGACTCGAGTAGCAATGGTTATACGTACACGGTATCATTTGCAAAGGTGAGTGGAAATTTCAAGTTTTTCATCAATCGTTTAGTAGAAAGTAAAGTCTATAATCCTAATGATTTAGGTTTGCTATTTAGTCCGAATGAAACCTCTCATATGCTAGAGTTATCCTACAATCAATTTAACCCAGGTAAATATTTATTGAATTGGGGAGGGAACTTCAACGCCTTTTATTCTAATCGTTATGAAGATAATAAATTTCAAGAAGCACAATTGAATTTTAACTATTACCAAACTTGGAAAAATTGGGTTACACAATGGGCCTATGTTGGAGTTGCTCCAGTTGGGAAACATGATTATTTCGAACCTCGTCAAGAGGGTAGAGTATTCATTGGACCGAATTGGTATGGAATTAATACAGGTGTTTCTACCGATTACCGTAAAAAAATTGCATTCGACTTATCAATTGCTCATTTCAGAGATTTTACGGCTGGTGGTGTATTTAAAGAAATTAATGCCGGTCCTATCATTCGTTTTTCTGATAAAGTAAAATTTAATTATAACTATTCATTCTCTCGCGATTATAAAAACCAAGGGTATTCGAATACCGTTGGCGATAATATCTATTTCGCCTTCCGTGAAGTACGTACACACGTGAACTCTTTAAATATGAGTTACATTTTGAATAAAAATACTTCATTGAGCTTTAGAGCACGTCACTATTGGAGTACAGTAGAAGTATTAGAATATAAGCTTTTACAACAAGATGGGCACTTAGGATTCGACACTACAAACTACACTGATAACAATAATTACAACGTAAACTTTTTCAATATCGATTTAATTTACCGTTGGAGATTTGCACCAGGTAGTGATTTGATTTTAGTTTGGAAAAACGATGTGAATTCTTTTGCGAACGATTTAACCGTAAAGAAATATACTGGCGATCGTTTGTTGGATAGTTTTATCGGTACGGTTTCTGGGAAACAAACCAATACGTTTACCATTAAAGTATTGTATTTCCTCGATTATTTAAGTGTAACGAAAAGAAGAAGAGCTTAAACTAATACTCCATCTTTCATACTGATAATGCGATCAGCAAGTTTAGCTAGTTTGTCGTTATGAGTAACAATAACAAAGGTTTGATTCAATTCTTTTTTCAATTCCACAAACAGATTGTTGATTTGTTCGGCATTGGCTGAATCTAAATTCCCTGTGGGCTCATCAGCAAAAATAATAGATGGTTTATTCATTAATGCTCTAGCAATGGCTACACGCTGTTGCTCTCCACCCGATAGTTCTGATGGTTTATGATCAGCTCTACCCGATAGTCCCATTCTCTCTAATAATTCCATTGCACGTAAATTGCTTTGCTTTTTAGATTGTTGTGCAATCCAAGCAGGAATACAAATATTTTCTATCGCACTAAACTCAGGAAGCAAATGATGAAATTGGAAGATAAATCCGAAGGTTTTATTTCTTAAAACGTTGAGCTCTTTAGTAGGCAAAGAGGTAAGTGAAATACCTTTGTATAATACCTCTCCAGAATCAATAGAATCAAGTGTACTAAGCATGTGTAGTAAGGTGCTTTTACCCGCTCCCGAAGGTCCAATAATCGCGACCATCTCTGCTTCAGAAATTTCTAAACTAACACCCTTTACTACTTCTAAATTTCCGTATGCTTTTTTTAAATTGATTCCTTTTAAAATCATATTACTTTCTTTTTAATTCGTTCAAGGCTTCTTGATTCGGAACCTCATATAAATTTAATCCTTGATAGGTTATAATTTTTTTATCGCCAATCGATATTCTACTTGGATTTTCAACGGTGTACGTAGAAATCAATGTAGATAATTTTGGTGCATCTCTAAAACTTAAATAATACACATGCTCATAATCAACCATGTTTATTTTATGCAAGGAGTAGGGAAGTGTAAATTCAAATTGTGGGTGATTCATGCTATAATAAAATCCTATAGCCTCATCAATAATTAAGTTCTTTTTAGTGGTCGATGGTACTAGTGTTTGGTCTAGCCAAGTGTAAACAGCTGATTCATCACGTTCCTTCCATTGGGTAAATGTGGTAGCGTGACGAACGAGAAATGGTGCGGATATTAAGGTAAGCACTAAGAATATGAAGGCAATTTTAAGTTTGTTCAGTTCTTTTAAACTGAATTTTAAAAAGCCAAATAATGAGAAAATACGTTGAGCTAAAAATGGCAAATGTAAGAACATCATAAAACTTAATACCGATGTATATCGATAGAATGGTGCTAAAACAAAAAACCAAAAGATAGAAGTTAATATATATGACCATTCTAATAATTGATGCCTTGGGTTCCATCTAAAAATAATACTGTACACACAACTTACATGCATAATGATGTTCGCAATAATCATGTATGGTTGGTATTTATAAATAGGCCAGAATCGTTCTATAAAATGCAAGTAAAATGGATTGCCTTGAACAGCGGTTTGGTCGTGCTCTCTACCATGAAGTACTAATTGTTGATAAATATTTTGGAAATCGAAATGTGCTAGGTTTAAATAGATTAACGGGAAGAATAAAATGCTTAAAATGTATTGTACTCTTTTTAAAGGAGATGCTTTTTTCGTTAAAATATTAATGGCAAAAATGATAGCAATAGGGTATAAACCTGGATGTGTAATGAATAGTAAAGAGATGAGCACCGCTTGAACACTAGGTCGTTTATTTCTAATTGTTAAGTAAAACAAAGCACTCATGATAGCAATGGCTGGCATTTCTACACGACCATTTCGCATGGAATTGTTGATGCCTTCATCCAATACTAATACACATAATATAAAGTAGATGACCGACTCCATGGTCATGTATCGAGCTACGATGTACTTAAAAGTATAGAAGCACGTTATTCCTAAAGAGATTACCCATAGTATACGAGTAAAGAACAATTCGTTAGGAAATAGCGATAAATCGATAAGATGAAGAAAGGATGTAAACGGTAAATAGGCGAGAAACACATTTTCGGTACCCGCATGAGGCCACATTTTGCCGATAAACCCGTTCCCTTGTAAGAATTGCCAAGCCGGTTCGATGTTCATCACTTCATCTATCCAGGCAATAGGTACCTTATTGAGATTCAATAGGATAATTCCAAAAAGTAAACTCAGAATAATAATAAATGGGGTCTTTTTTAATGTCATTACAATTCCTTGGTATTTTTCTGCTATGAAATTGCATAAAACTAACTATATTTCATCGTTTATTTTAAATATATGTTCAAATCGAGCAAACAAAAGATTCTCGTACTCGCACCTCATACCGATGATGGTGAATTAGGATGCGGAGGAAGTATAACCAAGTTTTTAGAGCAAGGACACGATGTTTATTATGCGGCATTCTCTGCGTGTGAATTATCTGTACCTTCTCACTTACCTTCAGATATCTTAATCAAGGAAGTAAAATGTGCTACCAAAGTCTTAGGAATTGCTCCTGAGAATTTAATTTTATACGATTACGAAGTTCGTACATTCAGTTACCATCGCCAGCATATTTTGCAGGATATGATCGACTTAAAGAATAAAATTAATCCGGATTTAGTAATGGTGCCGAGTTTAACCGACTTACATCAAGATCACGCAACTATTTCACAAGAAGCATTGCGTGCCTTTAAAACAACTTCAATTTTATCATACGAATTACCTTGGAATAACATCAGTTTTAATACGACTTGTTTTATTCCTTTAGAAGAATCACATATTGTAAGAAAGGCGGAAGCCCTTGCTCAGTATGAGAGTCAGAAGCATAGGCCTTACGCCAACGACGAATTTATTAGAGGACTTGCACGTACTCGTGGAGTTCAGATTTCTGAACGCTATGCAGAAGTATTTGAAGTAGTGAGATGGGTAATGTAGAAAAAATATCGGTACTGATGACTGGTGCTGGCGCTCCCGGAGCAGCTGGAATTATTCGTTGTTTAAAGCAAGATAAAAATATCAGATTAGTACTCGCAGATGCGAGTGAAGAATCGGTTGGTAAATACCTTTCCGGAAATTTTCATCTTATTCCTAAAGCAGATGACCCTGATTTTATTCCTGCCGTACGTTCCATTTGCTTAAAAGAAGACATTAAAATATTGATGCCATTAGTTACTCGCGAACTGTTTGCATTCTCTGAAAACAAAGATGAGTTCCGTACCATCGGTGTACATATCTTAGTGTCTGACGAAACTTCACTTTCTGTAGCTAACGATAAAGGAAGATTATATCAACACCTCGATCAATTCGGTATTAACGTACCAAACTATAAAGTGATTAACACTTGGGAAGAGTTCGAAGATGGATTAGTAGAGCTGAATTATCCCAATCAGAAAGTATGCTTTAAGCCCTGCATTTCTAATGGTTCTAGAGGATTTCGAATTTTAGATCCTGCGATAGATGAGTTTCATTTATTGTTCAAAGAAAAACCAAACCATACTTATATCGAACTCGATAAACTAAAGTCGATATTGACAAAACAAGCATTCCCAACTTTGTTATTAAGCGAATACTTACCAGGCCCAGAATTTTCAGTTGATTGTTTAGCAAAAAATGGCTACCCAATTGTTTGTGTTCCTCGTATTCGTTCTAAAATGAAAGAGGGGATAAGTGTAGCTGGAGAATTTATTTACAACAAAGAAATTATTAAGTATTGTGAAGATATTATCAAAGCCTTACATCTGCATGGTAATATTGGCATACAAGTAAAGCAAGCAGAAGATGGCACGTATAAAATCTTGGAAATAAATCCGAGAGTACAAGGAACCATATCGGCTGGCTTAGGTGCAGGAATTAATTTACCTTTGCTAGCCATTTACCAAGAACTTGATATGCCTATAGAAGAGCATGATTTACAGGTGCTTTGGGGAACAAAATTCATTCGCTTCTGGGAAGAAGTATTTTATAATTAACTATGATTATTGATCAACTATTAGAAACAAAATTAGCTTTTGTATTCGATTTCGATAATACCATTTATCCTGAAAAAGATTACTTATACCAAGTGTATTACATGATTGGTCAGTTTGTGGAGTACCAAGAAACATTCGACCATGATATCATTACGAAATTTTTAACCGATGAATTTGAAGCGAATGGTCGTGAAAAATTATTTGATAAACTCATTGAAAAGTTCAACTTAAAAGAAGAGTACAAGGAAAATATGCTTCGCTTATTGCGTACCGGACGATTACCCTTAAAACTATTATTGTTTAAGGAAATGGAATGGATAATGAACGAAGTAGTGAATAATAATCGTTTGTTATTTTTATTAACGAATGGTAATGTAGAACAACAAAGAAATAAAATTGTACAAGTAGAATGGAATGGTTTACAGAAAAATTTACGTTGCTATTTTGCCAACGAAATCAAACCAAAACCAGCTCCCGATGCATTACAATTACTAATGGAAGAACATGCCTTAAGTCCAGAAGATGTAGTATTTATTGGCGACTCCAAAGAAGATGAAGAATGCGCTAAATCGGCAGGAGTGGATTTTTATTACGTGAAGAATATGGTAGCTGGACAATAGACGCTAGACAAAAGACACTGGACACTGTAATTTAGAATTTAGAACTTAGAATTATCAAAAATGAAAATTGCAAAAAACATCCTTATCGCTTTCCTTGGTTTACTAGGAATCCTCTTTGTTATTTCGATGTTCCTGCCATCAACTTTTAAAGTAGAACGTTCGTTAACGATTAATAAACCTGCAGATAGTTTATTTAATCAGGTTAACAATTTAAAGAAC
>CAJBVG010000198.1 GCA_903958995.1 uncultured bacterium
ATGAGAACAAAAACAGATTGTTTAGTGGTATACACATTGGCATTACAAATTATGAAGCATACGGAACTTTGTTAAGTAAAAAGTTAGAGCCGAATGATGTGGATGTGATTAACGTGGAAGGGAAGTTAATTTACGACGAAAAGAACAAACTCTTTAAAATTGGAGATGATAGTAAATTGTTTGGCAATGGAAAGACCGGCAGTTACATGACCTTTGATGATAAGAAAGAGTTCTTATATGCAGAAGGTAAATTGAATTTAGGAGTTGATTTTGGTGATAAATTCAAAATCAATACTGCCGGAAATGTAAGTGATTTTATTGAAAACGATAAGGTGGTATTGGATATGGTGGCTTCGCTTGATTTCGAATTCCAACCGGATGCTACAGCTTTAATGTTGAAGTTAATTGACTTAAATGGTTTCGATATTAATGGCGATAATAAAGACCGACCAGTATTTGAAAAAGCGATGTACGAATTGTTCCCAGAAAAAGATGTGAAAAACGTTATCGGTGACATGATGGAAACGGGCTTATATAAATTACCGAAGTCGATGGAAAAAGGATTTGTCATCTCTGGAGTGAAGCTAGCATGGGATCAACAGAAACGCTCATGGCGTTCGGTCGACAGTAAACTGAGCATCATGTCGGTGTATGATAAGCAAGTAAACAAAGAGTTTAAAGGCTATATGGAAGTGGTGAGAAAGCGTAGTGGTAATATTGTGAATATTTATTTTGAAGTGAGTGGAGAATGGTTTTTCTACACCTATCGTCAGGGACAAATGGAAGCCATTTCGTCGGATGAATCATTCAATAAAGTATTGACAGAAAAAACCAAAGCGAATTCACCGTATAGCATATCTGCCATAAAACGTAAATTAGATTTTGTTAGAAGTTTTCAAAATAATTAATCAATGAGAGTACACTTTATATCGATAGGTGGAAGTGCCATGCATAACTTAGCCTTGGCATTAAAAGAAAAAAATTACCTCATCACCGGTTCGGATGATGAAGTGTTTGAGCCATCGAAAACTCGATTATTCAACGCAGGAATTTTACCAGCAGAAATGGGTTGGTTCCCAGAAAAAATTACTGCCGATTTAGATGCTGTTATTTTAGGAATGCACGCCAGAGCAGATAATCCTGAATTACTTCGTGCAAAAGAATTAGGCTTGCCGATTTATTCTTATCCCGAATATTTATACGAACAATCAAAAGAGAAAATTAGATTAGTCATAGGTGGTAGTCATGGTAAAACATCCATAACCGCAATGATTTTGCATGTACTCCAATTAGCGGAGATGCCTATCGATTATATGGTTGGCGCACAGCTTAGTGGTTTTACCACCATGGTGAAATTATCGGAAGAAGCAAAGGTTATGGTGTTAGAAGGAGATGAATACTTATCATCACCGATTGATCGCCGACCTAAATTTCATTTATACAAAGGGAATATTGCCATACTCAGTGGCATTGCCTGGGATCACATCAATGTGTTTCCAACTTTTGAAAACTACTTAGAGCAATTCAGCATTTTCATCGACACCTTAGAACCAAATGCGGTTTTAATTTATTGTGAAATAGATGCCGAATTAAAGAAACTTGTAGAGACCCATCCAAGAAAAGATATTACAAAAATTCCATACCGAGCGCATACACATCATACGGTAAAAGGAGTAACCTATTTAGATGAAGACGGTAGTGCTATTCCTTTATTAATATTCGGTAATCATAATATGCAGAATTTAATGGCTGCCTATTATGCGTGTAAAGAGTTAGGTATTACCGATGAGCAATTTTACACACACATACAAAGTTTCAAAGGGGCAGCCAAGCGATTGGAATTAATTGCGAAGAGCGAGACCTCTAGAGCATTTAAGGATTTCGCGCATTCACCATCAAAATTAAAAGCAACGTTAAATGCGGTTAGGGAGCAATTTGGAGAACAAAGACTAGTAGCTTGCATGGAATTGCATACCTTCAGTAGTTTAAATAAGGAGTTTTTACAAGAATATAAACACTGTATGGATGAAGCGGATGTTGCCATTGTGTATTATAATGAACATACCATCGAACACAAACACCTCGAGTATATTAGTCCAGAAGAAGTGAAAGCAGCCTTTGCCAACGAAAACATCCTCATATTTAACGAATCGAGCGCGCTGAAGAGCTGTTTAGAAAGTATGGATTGGAGCAATGCTAATCTATTGCTCATGAGTTCAGGCAATTACGATGGGATAGATGTGGATATTTTCGCAAAAAAACTTTTAGAATAAAATTATATTTGCATATTAAGCAATAGAATGGCCAACAAGTTAAGATCAAACGTAACAGCAGGGAATACAGATACTGAAGAAGAGGTTATTGAAAAACCAGTTTCGAAGTCGAGAGAGAAGAACTCCCCAAAGAAAGAAAAGAAAGAAAGTGAACCGAAAACGAAACGTTCACTCGATGGCCGTATTGTTAAAATTACGGGCTTACTACTATTATTATTTTCGTTGTATTTATTCGTTGCCTTTTTCTCCTACTTATTTACATGGGATGAAGACCAAAGTGTAGTCAACGGAGCGAACTTCAATATTATTTTTGATGCAGCTAACCATAAAGTAGAAAATTGGTTAGGAATTTTAGGAGCGATGGTCTCCCATCTGTTTATGTTCAGATGGTTTGGCGTATCCTCTTTCTTAATTGCATTTTGTAGTTTCTTAATTGGATACCGCTTACTTTTTAAAGTGAGTATTATGAAATTAGGAAGAACCTTAGCGTACTCATTATTCTTTTTAATATTCATTTCTATAGCCACCGCATTTGTCATCAGTTTTGTAAAGACTGATTTGTATTTCCTTGCAGGAGCATATGGAATACAAATGAACGAATGGTTCAATCAAATTGTAGGAAGAACTGGAACAGCCGGTTTATTAGCCTTCGCCGGATTATCATGTGCGATTGTTGCTTACAATGTTGAATTCAAATCGCCTATTAAATCGCAAGAAGAGCGAGACGCACAAGCGACTTTGGAATTAGATGAACTAATTCCTGTAGAAGCGAATCGCAAACCTGAAATTATAATTCCTACATCCGACTTCGAAGCAAAACCTAAATCGTTTGAATTGCCTTTACGTAATCAACCCTTAGAGGAAGAGCGTATGCCAACGCTTTCGAATAAACTGCGCGAATCGGATACAAATGAGGATGAGATTGAAATTGCTGCTGATGAATTAGTTGATAATTACCAAGAAGCAAATACCGATACGGAAGAGGAAATAGAAGTTGTAGAAAGTACAGTGAAGTTAGATGATGATGGATTCGAAAAAGTAGAATTCGTTAAAGTGGATAAGCAAGATTCTACGCCCGACTTAACCTTGGAGATGGCAGAGCCAGAAGAGGAGAATGTGGTAGTAGCAACGACGAGCACTGGAGAAATCACTTCAGAAGATTTAGTGCGAGAGCTAGGAGAGTACGATCCAACCTTAGATTTATCATCGTATAAATATCCACCATTAGATTTACTAGAGAATTATGGTAGTGCTAAGATTACTGTAAACACTGAAGAGTTAGAGCGTAATAAAAACAGAATTGTAGAAACCTTAGGGCATTATAATATTGAGATTGCTAAAATTAAAGCAACGATTGGCCCGACAGTTACCTTGTATGAAATTGTTCCAGCAGCAGGTGTTCGTATTTCGAAAATCAAAAATTTAGAAGACGATATTGCCTTAAGTTTATCGGCATTAGGTATTCGTATTATTGCACCAATACCGGGTAAAGGTACCATTGGTATAGAGGTTCCAAACCAAACTCCAGAGATGGTATCGATGCGATCGGTATTGGCTTCGGAGAAATTCCAAATGGCGCAAATGGATTTACCAATAGCTTTAGGTAAGACCATTTCTAACGAAGTGTTTGTAGCCGACTTAGCGAAGATGCCCCATTTATTAATGGCGGGAGCTACTGGTCAGGGTAAATCGGTTGGTATAAATGCCTTACTTGTTTCCTTGCTTTATAAGAAACATCCATCGCAAATAAAATTCGTGATGGTGGATCCGAAGAAAGTGGAGCTTACCTTGTTTAGAAAAATTGAGCGACATTTCTTAGCGAAGTTACCAGGTGATGGCGATGCCATTATTACCGATACGAAAAAAGTAATCCATACCCTGAACTCCTTGTGTATAGAGATGGATCAGCGTTATGAATTATTAAAAGAAGCGCACGTTCGTAATTTAAAAGAATACAACGCGAAATTTATCGCGAGAAAATTAAACCCGAATGATGGTCACCGTTATTTGCCATTCATCATTTTAGTAATTGATGAGTTTGCCGATTTAATGATGACAGCCGGGAAAGAAATTGAAACTCCAATTGCACGTTTAGCCCAATTAGCGAGAGCGATTGGTATTCACTTGGTGATTGCAACACAACGACCATCGGTGAATGTTATTACTGGTACAATTAAGGCGAACTTCCCAGCACGATTAGCGTTTAGGGTGAGTTCGAAAATCGACTCGAGAACCATTTTAGATGCGGGTGGAGCAGAGCAATTGATTGGACGAGGAGACATGTTGCTATCAATGGGAAGTGATATTATTCGTATTCAATGTGCATTTGTGGATACCCCAGAGGTGGAGAAAATAACCGACTTTATTGGTGCACAACGAGCATATCCAAGTGCGCATATCTTACCAGAGTATGTAGATGAGAATGGAGAAGGGGGAGGATCGAGAGAGATGGATCTAAACGAACGCGATGCACTATTTGAAGAAGCTGCACGTTTAATCGTTATGCATCAACAAGGCTCAACCTCGTTAATACAACGTAAATTAAAATTAGGATATAATAGAGCCGGAAGAATTATCGACCAATTAGAAGCCTTTGGTATTGTAGGTAATTTTGAAGGATCAAAAGCAAGGGAAGTGCTGATTAAGGATGAGTATCATTTGGAGCAACACCTGAATTCC
>CAJBVG010000199.1 GCA_903958995.1 uncultured bacterium
CAAATCGATATCGACAACATGTCGGATCGAATTAAGAAAAAGAAAATATTAAAACCAGTAGTTGTTTTTTTTGATAGCTTGGAAGTATTGGCTGGAGAAGAAGGCAAGGCGAATCTGCCAATGTTTTTTTCGGAAAACATCTCCGATGTATATTTCACTAGCGACCCCGTTCGTCGAAAAAAGGAAATCATTAAAGCTTCACGATTAAATGCAGTGGGCTTACGAGAGGGAGTATTGACTTCTCAATTCACCGGAAACTCTTTTGAAGAATATAACTTTAATCAAAATAAATTATTTGTATTTAATAAGGAATTCCAATCACCTATTTCCGACAATTCATTATTGTTCTATGATTTTTATTTAACGGATACGATTATTCTAAATGGTTACCGATGCTTTCAAATTAAAGTTAAACCTAAAAACAATAAGGATTTATTATTTACCGGTTACATCTGGATTACCGATACCACTTGGGCGATAAAGCAAGTGAATTTAGAAATACCAAAGTCGGTAAACATTAACTTTTTAGAACGTGTACAAATTCAACAAGAATTAGTCCCTACAAAAGCGGATGGCTGGATGCCAATAAAATCTAGACTGGTAGTCGATTTTGCTGATGTTACAAAACGGTCTGTGGGTATGATTGCTAAGATTTACAACTCCATTGAAAATATAAAAGTGAATGAACCGATGGAGCCAAGTTTTTATTTATCTCCAATAAAGCTAGCGAAAGATGCGCTAGTAAAAGATTCTACATTTTGGAATTCGTACCGACATGAAAATTTAAGTAAAACGGATGTCAATGTGTTTAGCATGATCGACACGATTAAAAACATACCAAGAGTAAAAACAGGGGTAAACGTTTTTTATACCATTGTTTCTGGTCATTATACTTGGAACAAAGTTGAAATTGGACCTTACCTTAACTTATTAACCTATAACAATATTGAAGGATACAAGATAAGGGTTGGAGGGAAAACGAACATTACGTTTAGTGATAATTATATTTTGAGAGGTTATTTAGCTTATGGTTTTAAAGACCAACAATTCAAGTATAATATTCAAGCGGAAAAAATTATTTCGAGAGACTTGTGGACGAAAGTAGGGATACAACGAAGAGATGATATCGACCAAGTAGGAACAACTTTTAATTATGATGAAAGTCCAGCTTTTGGAAGTGATCAGAGTAGTTTATACATAGCAACTTCTCAGATTACACGCTTTGCATTATTCAACCGTAAAACAGAAAATCGTTTTTGGTTAGAGCGAGAAATTCGCAAAGGTATTACCACTCGAGTAACCTTGCAAAATATAGGCTATAAGCATTACTTCTCTGGATCCTTAGATACATCCTCAAGTGTTTTACAAAACGATTATACTACTTCTGAAGCAGTAATTGAAGCACGATTTGCTTGGGATGAATTACAAGTATTGGATAATAACAGAAGATACATAATGAGTACGCCGAAATTGCCGGTTGTATCTTTTCAATATGTATTAGGCGTTAAAAATGTATTTAATTCTGATTTGAATTATAATCGATTAAGCATGAAAGTTACTCATCGATTACGATTAGGATTTTTAGGATATACCAAATACAGTCTTAATGCTGGTAAGGTTTTCACTGCTGCACCATTTACTTTGTTGCAAGTACATAGAGGTAATCAAACGCCATTCTTTGCATCATCAACGTTTAATTTGATGAACTATAATGAGTTTATAAGCGATGAATACATTTCATTCGATTATGCTCACCATTTTGAAGGATTACTATTGAATAGAATTCCTTTAATTAAAAAGTTAAAATGGAGGGAGCACGTTACTTTCAGAACGGTGTATGGAACCTTATCCGCTAAAAACCAATCTACTGTAATTACGAAGTCCTTCAGTACCTTAACGAACAAACCTTATGTAGAAGCGGGCTTTGGTTTTACAAGTATTTTAAAGTTCATCCGACTCGATTTTATCTACCGATTAAGCTATATCAACCAAACGTATCAAAATCAATACGAACAGTTACAACGCAATAATGGGGTTGTAAATCCGTATTCGATTAGCAAATTTGGAGTAAAAGCATCATTCCAGTTCTCGTTTTAAGCTACTTTTTTTGGGCTAGGGCGTTCAATTTCGTACCTTTGTATTTCTTATGAAAAAAGTAGCATTTTATACCCTTGGCTGTAAATTAAACTATTCGGAGACATCTTCGATAGGACGACTATTTATTGATAATGGGTATGAAAAGGTGGAGTTTCATGAGAC
>CAJBVG010000200.1 GCA_903958995.1 uncultured bacterium
AAATGGAACTTCTATTGGTGAAATGAATAATATTAGAGCTGCTGGTGGGGAAATAATCATTGGAGAGAAATGCATCTTATCTCAGTATATAACTATAGTTGCAGCTAATCATTTAATAAGTAAAGATCAATACATGATAGATCAAGCTTGGGATACTTCCAAAAACAAAGTTGTAATTCATGATGATGTTTGGATTGGCAGTCATGCTCAAATAATGCCTGGAGTTACCATTGGTAAAGGGGCAATTATTGCAGCGGGTGCAACAGTAACTAAAGATGTAGAGCCTTATGCGATAATGTTGGGATCACCAGCGAAGTTATTACGCTATCGAGAATAATGGATACTCCTAAAAAGTTAAAAATTGCTTTAATTGTAAAATGGCATTCCGAGAAAGTGGGATATGCTCCGAATTGTTTGTCGAGAGCTTTCCTTGATCAAGGTCATGAAGTACATATCTTCACAACTAAATATCAAGCTTATTTTAGTCACCCGAATTACAAAGAAATCTACGAAAAATATCTTGGTCCAAATATCCTTTCTGAAGGTGAATTTAATGATGGAGAAGTAACAGTACACCGTCTTCCTTCTTGGCGTTTCGGTAATATTATCTGGATTAATAGCATTTGGAAGACTCTAAAAAAAGTGCAGCCCGACATTGTACAATCTTTTGATATTAATGAGCCCCATACAGTGAAATTGGCAATGTTTGCTAGGTTCTTCAAGTATAAGCTATTTACCGCCAATCATTTTATTTTAATTTCTTTTCGCTTATTAGGTGGCTGGAAAAAATTAGATTTTAAAAAACGTTGGTACATTCGTTTAATGTTTAGAATTCCAGGAATGATTATTCGTGGTGTCTCTAAGAAATGTTATGCCGTTACCAAAGACGCTAAAAAACTTGCGGTATTATTTTTCGCTTTCAAGCCCAACCAGGTCGAAGTTTCTACACTGGGAGTGGACACTAAATTATATCATCCATTAACTGCTTCAGACATTTCTACTCGGAAAAATATTAGAACTCAACTAGGTTACTCCAATCAAGAAATTGTTTGTGTGTTTAGTGGAAAAATCACAGAAGAGAAAAGCCCAATAGTATTAGCCGAAGCTATTCAAGTGTTAAGAAGCCAAGGCAAAAATTATTCTGCACTTTTTATTGGTGCTGGTGAGTTGAAAGATAAAGTTGGTGCTTTTGACCATTGTCAAGTTTTAAACTTCGTGCCTTCGCATGAGCTTGCTGATTACTATAGAGCAAGTGATATTGCTGTTTGGCCTCGCTCAGTAACTACGAGCATATTGGATGCTGCAGCTTGTGCTTTACCAGTAATTATTTCCGATCAGGTCTTTGCGTATACTTCTTACCTACAAAATGATGTAGAATACCAACATCAACCCAATATTTTGGCAGCTAAATACAAAACCAATAATGTAGATGATTTAGTCGCTGAATTACTGAAATTGGAAGATCCTAGCGCTAGACAACACATAGGAGAAGTAGTAAATGTACGTGTTGATGAGCATTCATCATGGAAAGCCATTGCTACAAAACGACTATATGATTATAGAAACTTATAGTTTTTGCTTCCCAAGATCCAATCAAAATCTGTATTTTAGGCCTTTTAATACATAAAATGGGAATTGTTAAACGCCAAGGTATAAAAGCATCTATTTTAGTCTATATAGGCTTTGCATTAGGTGCCGTAAACTTATTGGTACTTTTCCCAGTCTTATTTACTGCAGAACAAGTTGGATTAACTCGTGTATTGACCAGTACCACCATCACTTTTGCTCAGCTTTGCCTTCTAGGCTTACCTGCTGTAATCATAAAATTTTATCCCTATTATAAAGATCATGCGAAAGAACGTAGCGACCTTATGTTTTGGTCGAGTATGATTTCAATTGTTGGCTTTATTTTAATGTGTACGTTGTCTTGGTTTTTCTACCCAGATATTATTCGTTATTTCTCAAAGAAATCGCCGCTATTAAGCGAATATTTTTACCTGACTTTTATTGGAGGTTTCTTTTTAGTGGCCTATACCATATTCGAAACATACTCTCGTTCGAACTTAAGAAATATTCTACCTGTATTTTTAAAAGAAATCGGATTACGTATTTATACATCAATTTTAATTCTACTCTACGCCATTGCACTTATTAACTTTCATCAGTTCATTTGGTTATTTAGTGTTTATTTCGCTATTGCTTGTGCTGTGATGGTATATGATTTAATGAGATTGAAGTTATTAAGATTTCATGCTACCACTACAAAACTTACTAAGCGATTACGTAGCAAAATGTTTACTTATGGTTCATTTATTTATGGTGGTGGCTTGTTCGGAATTATTGCCGATAACGTAGATACCTTTTTAATTGCTGGTATTTCTGGATTAAGTAGCACTGGTGTTTTCACTGTGGCGGCTTATATCTCAACCATTCTGGAAGTTCCTCGCAGAACCATTAGTGGTGTAGCTACACCAATCTTAGCACAGTCGTGGAAAGATAAAGATTATGCCAACATTCAGTATTTATATGAAAAAACTTCTTTAAATCAATTGATATTTGGCATCACTATTTTTTTAGGTGTATGGTTAAATATAGATGATTTGTTTAGCTTCCTGCCTCCAGCTTATGCAGCTGGTAAGTATGTAGTATTAATCATGTGTTTTGCACGTATACTCGATTTAGGAACTGGTATTAATGGTGAAATGCTTACCACTTCTAACATGTGGAGGTTTAGTTTTTTTACTCAAGTAATATTTATCGGTTTGTCTATCCCTACCAATTATTTTTTAATTAGTCGTTTCGGAATTATTGGCTCTGCCTATTCAAACTTAATCGCCTATACCGCATTTAATAGCATTCGTTTTATTTACATCTATCGTAAGTTTAACATGCAGCCTTTTTCTATAAATACCTTATACGTATTTTTATTAGGCGTAGCGGCCTATTTGTTTATTGTAAACATCCCATTAACTAACATAAGAATTGTTGATATCATAATTAGAGGCTCATTAGTATTGCTTTGCATGGGCATTCCTGTACTGAAGTTTAAGTTATCTGAAGATATCTATATCTTGTGGCATCAAATATTAAACAGAATAAAAAAATGATTGCGAGTATTTATCGGAAATTAATTCCATCAACATTAAGAGATAAAATATACAAATTGCTCCTTGGGCAAATCATGTTCTTTGTTAGAAATTTCAAAGCATATGCTAATGGTTTTTTATTAAATATTTTCGGATGGTTACTTCCTGCTACTGAAAAAAGAAAAGCTTATGCTTTTATTGGTCGCCATGGGATAGTTTCTTGTCCGGGAGAATTTATGTTGAAATATAAATCAGTAAACATCGAAGTTCTTAGAGATGCAACTAATGGGATGCCTTATGTTATGCATCACGGACGAAAACTATATTTCCCGGCATCATATGATGATCAGAAATTAACAACATTATACAGAAGTTTAATTATTGAGCAAGATATCGAATCAGCGCATCGCTATGTTACTTCTTATGATGAGCTAAGTGGTAAAACACTATTGGATATTGGTTCTGCTGAAGGTATTTTTTCTTTAGATACAATAGAATATACCAAACATGTTTATTTATTCGAATGTGAAGAGTTTTGGATTGATTCCTTAAATGCCACATTTGCTCCTTGGAAAGATAAGGTTACCATCATTAGAAAATATGTTGGTGATAAAAGTGAAGGGAATTTCACTACGATTGATGATTTCATGAAAGACAAATCAGTTGATGATTTATTTTTAAAGATGGATATCGAAGGTGCAGAGAAGTCAGCGCTTAAAGGAGCTAACCAAACCTTGAAGAATGGAAAGAATAGTCGCTTAGCAGTTTGTGTTTATCACCGAGACGAGGATCCTGCATACATTAGTGGCTTGATGCAATCTCACAGATATAAAACTCAATTTACAAATGGTTATATTTATTGGGCAAACCGTTTAAGCAAAGGCGTAGTGCGTTGTCAAAATTAAATTACATGATGTCATTTTTCAAAAAACTTCCTGGTATA
>CAJBVG010000201.1 GCA_903958995.1 uncultured bacterium
AGCATCACCTTAAAGAAACTGAAAGACCTGGGTGAAGCGATGGGATTAGAATTGGTGTACGGCTTTGTACCGAAGGAAGGAAGTTTAGAAAAAGTTTACGAACGCATGGAGCGAGAGCTGCAGCAGAAAATAAGCAATAGAGCATCGCAAACGAGTGAGCTGAGCACAGCCGATGATAACAGATTGTTAAACGAGCGAGAAAAGGCAGATCTAAAATTGAGCAGTATCAACACGCAAAAAGAGTTAACGGCCTTCGAGCAAATTAATATAGAGCGAGCGATGCAATGGATGATGACAAAGAAATTTAAGCGAGAAGAAATATTGAACGAAGCTTTTATTAAAAACATTCACAAACGCATGTTCGACGAAGTGTGGACGAACGCAGGGAAGTACAGAACAAAAACTACAGAACTCGGCGAAGCACCAGAGAACATTGAAACTGCTGTACAGAAACTCATTGCAGAAATGAACCACTGGATCGACAATAAAACCTACGCAGCCGACGAAATTGCGATCCGCTTTAAGCACCGCTTAGCGAGCATACATCCCTTTGCGAACGGCAACGGCAGGCATTCACGCATCATGGCGGATATCATCATTCAACATATTTTCAAACGCGAATTATTTTCTTGGAACAAAACCAACCTCCACGAACTGAGCAGCAGCCGAACCGAATACATCAACGCAATGAAACTCGCAGATCAAGGGAATGTGTTGAGGTTGCTGGGATTTGCTCGTAATTAATGTGCTAATTAGTCAATGTGCTAATGTGCCAATTGAACAATGTGCAGATGTGCAAATGCGAAGATGTGCAGATTACACGCGGAGCGTGGCACTCGCTAACAACTGGCGCGAGCCAGTTGAAGAGGACGAAGTCCTCGTTGCGACAAGCCACCACCCCATGCCCCGAGCCCGGAGGGCTCTACTCTTTCAGTGCATTACGATTTCGCAAGTTCGACTCTTCGACGTTTCGACAGTTCGACTCTTCGACCCTTCGACGTTTAGCTCCGCTGAATCGTGATGTTTTCTACTTTTTTCATATTACATAGTATTGCATCACGATTTCGACAGTTTGACCCTTCGACCCTTCGACACTTCGCCAGTTCGCCAGTTCGCCAGTTCGCTAGTTCGCCAGTTCGCCAGTTCGACACTTCTACCCTTCTATAGTTCTATTTTCAGTTATTTCACTATATTTGAAATAATTTAATTTATTTCATTATTTATGAAACATTTAATATTGATGTGCGATGTTGTAAAAAGCAGAAATAAGGACCAGAAACAATTAATCAAAGAATTGAAACAAACGGTTCTGTTTATCAATCGCAAGTACAGTAAAGATATACTATCTCCCTTAACGATTACGCTTGGTGATGAATTTCAGGGCATAATTAAAAATGTAGAATCGGGACTAAGTATCATCATCGAGATTGAAGAGTATATCATTAAAAAAAAATTCGATTTTAAGTTGCGTTATGTTTTTAATGTGGGTGATATTGATACGCAAATAAATGCAAAAGTAGCACATGAAATGCTTGGTGTTGGATTAACAGAAACAAGAACTAAATTAAATCAATTAAAAAGCACCGACAATAGAATAAATGTTTCTATGGGTGATGAAATTATTTCTTCGGTAATAAACAATTCCTTTGTAGTACTTGATAATATTATAAACAAATGGGATATTGAAGACGATTACGAGATAGCATCTACATTCCTTGAATACATTGACTATAAAATTGTAGCAGAGAAATTAAATAGGAATAGATCCTTGATTTGGAAACGTGAAAAAACGTTAAATATAAGATCGTACCGAGCAGTAAAAGACATCATACAACAAGCACACCTATTAGCACATTTATGAGTTTAGCTTTCAAAATTATTACAGTGTTATTGATTGAAATTGGGTTGATATTCTTTTACAAAAGAATTACGCCAACATCAATCGTTAAAACAAAATTCGACTACAGATCGATATTAAAAGGGATTATTGAAAGGGCCTTTTTATCATTCGGATTTTTGAATAACATTCCTCACGTGCTAACCTTATTTGGAGCACTTAAATTAGGTACACGTTTAAAACACGGTGATAAAGAAGAAACGGAAGAAGGCTTAAAAAAAGAATCGCTTTATAATGATTTTTACTTAATAGGCAATTTTGTTTCTGTATCGGCTAGTATCGTTTACTATATTATTTTTCAGCCGAAAGCTTAAAAAAATTCTTTGTTGAATTATTGAATTATTCGACCCTTCGACCCTTCGCCAGTTCGACCCTTCGACCCTTCGACGTTTCGCCGTTTAGCTCCGCTGAATCGTGATGTTTTCTACTTTTTTCATATTACATAGTATTGCATCACGATTTCGACCCTTCGACGTTTAGCTCCGCTGAATCGTGATGTTTTCTACTTTTTTCATATTATATAGTATTGCATCACGATTTCGACCCTTCGACGTTTCGCCGTTTAGCTCCGCTGAATCGTGATGTTCTCTACTTTTTTCATATTACATAGTATTGCATCACGATTTCGACCCTTCGACGTTTCGACCCTTCTACGTTTCTACAATTCGACCATTCGACGTTTCGACCCTTCGACCCTTCGCCGTTTCAACCCTCGCCCTAGGGGTATAATCTAAATTTTTAAATTCGATAATTCGCTGATTCGATTCTACGTCTCTGTGATTTAGAATATCTCCTGAGTTGTTTCCCTAGCCGTGAATTTTGAGGGATTGAATAGTTTGAGAATATGAATCATATGGCAGATGATACAACGCTTATCTTGTACAAGTTATATTTAACAAAATATATAAATCATCTAAAATTATTTTAAATATCCAATTAATTTTATTTGACAGTCAAATATTCATAGAGTTCATCCTTTACTGACTCGAGCAATTTTAATTTTATTTTTACAACTGGAGCTTGATCACCATTTTTATCTAAAATTGTAGATTGTTCGAATGACCCATCAATTGGCAAAACGTCACCCATATAATAAAAATCACCACCTTCTCCGTTATGTTTTTTTATAAAAAATGGAAATCTAGTAACCCTTTCTATCCTATAATTTTCTAGCTTTTTTATACTTGGACTTGTGATTTTTAAGTAAGGCTTTGAAAACCATTGAAAAGTAGAAGGGTCTAAAAATCCTTCTGGAAAATTTATTTGTGGGTCAATACCTTCTTCTTTATGGTAGTTAACAAAAATAGGGCATGAATTGTCTTTAATAATATAACCATACATTGTACTTTCTATATTTTCATCCCACTCTAATATTCGACAAACATCTTTTCTCGAATATTTTTGATATAATATAAAACCGGCAATAAATATATTTAATTTGAAAATATTTTTAAATTTATAAATTCCTAATAACACAATATCTAACAAGTATTTTTTAAAAATATCATTTGATAAAAGAACTTTGAAGTCTTTCGACAAAGCAATTAATCTAGTATTTCCAGATATAAGTTCTTGTTCATTTCGAATAAATTTGAAATTTAAAATATTAATAGCTGATTTTATAGTTTTTTCGGACGACTTAATGTTATATTCATCCCAAATTTTATTTTTTATCTTTACAAGATCAATTTCAATATTCTCTAATAATTCATGAAGAATAACTAACTCTTCAATTCTTTTGCCATTTGCAATTTCTTTCGAGTATAGTTCTAAAAGTTTATAGTGACTTTGATTAAAATTATCATTCAATTCGGGATAAATTAATTCGTGAAATTTATAAAGAGATTTAGAATGATCTATATAATGTTGAGGATCTCTAGAACCATGATTAATAAAATCTATCATCATTGGAGATTTTCCAATCTTGTACTCCAAATCAAGATAATCTTTTTTAAGGTCTTTGATTTTATTCAAGTTAGCAGTGTCAATGGACTCAAATATTCTTTTTTTAGAAATTTCATCAAAGCTAATTGTTGAAGCTCCAGGTATACTATCGCTTCCATTTGTCAACAATCTACGAATGGTATCCTTATTATAAGTGTTATCACCAAACAATGCAATTGGCACTAGAAAATTATTTGAGTAATTTCCAATAAAATCTATAACAGTAAGGTATTCTTTATTATCAGCTTTTCTAAGACCTCTTCCAAGTTGCTGAACAA
Source organism: uncultured bacterium (assembly GCA_903958995.1). Classification (GTDB taxonomy): domain Bacteria; phylum Bacteroidota; class Bacteroidia; order Sphingobacteriales; family Sphingobacteriaceae; genus CAJBVG01. The sequence continues at coordinate 4,120 of CAJBVG010000201.1, forward strand.
AAATAATAGCAGATTGAGTAGGTCTTAACATTATAACTTGATTCACCTTAGGTATATCTACACCTTCATTAAATATGTCAACAGTAATTATATAATCCAACTTCTCTTTTAAATCAGATGTCTCTAAACGATGAATGGTTTCTTTTCTTTTGTGTTCAGCAGATTCTCCAATAAGTGAAATAGTTTTAAATCCTTCTTTATTTAACAGTTCCGATAATTTTATAGCTTCTTCAGTTCTTGAACAAAATATTAATCCTCTTGGTTCACCGTTATCACATCCATAAAATTTAATATTATGTACTATGTGTTTAATTCTTTCTGAAGATCTTAATTTATTGAAATCAGATTTATCATCAATCGTATTATCATTTATCGTTAAATCAGTTATGCCATAATAATGAAAAGGACTTAACATATCTTCTTCAAGTGCTTTGTGTAACCTTATTTCATATGCTATTGTATGCTCAAATGCATTATAAATGTCATAGCCATCGGTTCGCTCAGGAGTAGCGGTCATGCCTAATAGAAATTTCGGCTTGAAGTATGACATTAACCTTTTATAACTCTCAGCACCAGCTCTATGTGTTTCGTCAATTACGATATAGTCAAATTCATCAGGTGTGAATTTTTTAAATTCCTCTTCTTTAGATATGGTTTGTACAGTAGAAAATAAATAATCGCATTCAATATCTTTTGATTGGCCTGAATACATTCCCATTGTCACACTATTGCCTAGAATTTCACGAAAACTTTCCATTGACTTTTCAGCTATAGTTCTTCGATGTACAATGAATAATAATTTTTTAGGTTTTAATTTTTTAACATCAAATGCGGAAAGGTATGTTTTACCAGTCCCTGTAGCAGAAATAAGAAGTGCTTTACTTTTGCCTTCAGATCTAATTTTATCTAAATTATTAAGCGCTTCAATCTGCATTTTGTTTGGCTTAATTATATTAGAAATTTCATCATGTGTGATTTTTGATTTATTTCTTTGTTCAAGTTGCTTTCTATATATCAAATAGTATGCTTCTAAAAACTGACTATTAACAATTGAAGCTTTTGTAAATTGATATTCAAAATCAACTAAAGTGTTAAAAATAATATTGCTTTCTTTCGTAGCAGTTATTTTAATATTTAATTCTTGATTAACCTTAAGTGCATTATCAGTTAAGTTACTACTGCCTACTATATAATTGTATATTTCACCTTTTTTAAATAGGTAACCTTTGGCATGCATATTACCTTCAGTTACTATTTTTAATTCTATATTTTTAAATTGAAGTAGCCTAATTAACGCTTCAGGCTGAGTGAAATTTTGATATTGGGAAACTAGTATTTTCCCTTTAACACCTTTCCTTTCAAGTTCCTTTAATTCGTTTATTATAGTTGCTACACCACCACTTGTTACAAATGCAACATTGAACCAAAATGCATCGCAATTTCGTAGTTCATTTTGTAATGAACTTAGTACTTTCTTGTTTTTTGTAGAGTCGTTTGTAAGTATCTGAGGTGTTAAAGCAGGGTTAGATTCTGTAGATCTATTGATAAATCCAGTCTCTAATCCTTTTAATAACTCATCGTTGTTGTTGTTGATCATTTGTTTATTTTAAGTATTCCAAGACAGGTATATCTGCAGCAGCCCAGTCGAGTGTTTCTAGTTCAGCTTTTTCAAGCCATTTATAATTTATGTGCTCTTTTAAAATTATATTATCTGAATTTGTATTGCATAAATAACAATGCATGCTTAATGAAAAATCAGTATAGGTATGTTCGACTGTTACAACTTTTTCAAGTATTGTTATTTCAATTTCAAGCTCTTCATTAATTTCTCTTTTTAAAGCTGAGACTTCATCTTCACCATGTTCAACTTTGCCACCAGGAAATTCATATTTGTACGAGATGTATTCGTACTTACTTGCATTTCTTTGCATACATAAATATTTACCATCCTTAATTATTACAGCTGCAACAACATTTAAATGTTTCATTAATTTAATATTCTTACTCAATATTACTTAATGTTATTAACTCCCGCAAAATTATATTTGCTATAACGAACCTTTTCCCTACCTTTACCTCAGCATTAAGAACTCCCTAGAGGGGTGCCAACCGAGAGGATCTACGGTGGCAAAGCAATGTGGGCCTGCTGGTCAAAAAATCTGAAAAGGGTATCCCTTTCCGTTTCCCACCTGTTTTGTTAATGCTTAGCGTATTCGTTTTACATTAACATTTTTAAACATGGGACATCCATCAAACAACCTCCAAAAGCTCCTTAAGGACAAAAGTAAACGTGATCTTATTCGCCTACACGAAGAAATCTGCGAACAACCTGGCATAACCTCCACCAAACTCAATTTTTTAGTGATGATTCGGCAGGCGATTAAAACAGCGAAACACTAATCTTCAATATACTTTAACACAGAGACACGGAGACACAAAGAAAATTTATTCTGCTTAGGTTCAGCACCAAAAACTCTGCGCCTCTGTGCCTCTGTGATTAGGCTTAGTCGAATTTTCGAAGAGTCAAAATTGTGATGCAATAATATGAAATATGAAAAAAGTGGAATACATCACGATTCAGCGGAGCTAAACGTCGAACTATCGAAGGTCGCGGAGCCGAAGGCATTAAAAATTGAAAGAACCTGTCCCGCTGGTGCGGGATTAATCAATTCAACTCACAACTCAAAACTCACAACTCACAACTCAAGAAATGATAGAATACAACATCGATTTCGAAATATGTATTTACGATCCAGATACAAGCGATTTTGTAGAAGGAAAGATAACTCACTTAAGTGATTACCTAATTAAAGTGAAGCTCGAAAAGCCTTATGTATATTGGGTTTCACAGCGTGCCATTACGCCTTCACGCTTAAAAAGCGGTCACACCTTTATTCATAATTACCAAAAACTAGCGGAACAACTTTTGCGCTTGGCTTATGAAAAAGTAAAGTACATCGACGAGAACATCGACGAACTGGAATACAACTATATGTTACTCCAAGAAGATCTCTATGAACTCGATACCCTCGCCAATGCACATGTCGCCCGCAGAATAAAACGTACTCTCCAAGAAGACTTCTTCCGCAGAGGAGTGCTGAATACAACGGTCTGCGGTTTTGTGTTCAATGCCTACGATCGTACGCATATTGTGGATATTGTTAAAGCGTATTGTGAGGATAAAACCAAGATTTACAAAGCTTGCGCTTTGTCGAACTAGCGAAACGTCGAATTGTCGAATTGTCGAAGGGTCAAAACGTCGAAATCGTGATGCAATAATATGAAATATGAAAAAAGCAGAAAACATCACGATTCAGCGGAGCTAACTAGCGAAACGTCGAAAAAATAATAATTTGAAAAATTGTTTACACGAAGTGTAATACTCTATAACTACTGGCGCAAGCCAGTAGAAGAGAACGAAGTTCTCGTTGTGACAAGAGTGCACCCTTTTGCCTTGAGCCCGCAGGGCTCTACTTTAAAGTTAATGTGTTGCAATGAAAGTAGAGCCCTCCGGGCTCGGGGTAAGGGAGGGGGGTGCTTTTCGACCTTTCTTACGGATCTACTCATGTAGTGCTTTCTGCCTCGCCACGACCTCGTCTCTAGACGAGGTAACGAGTACCGCGCTCCGCGCGAAATGAAATGTCGAAGGGTCAAATCGTCGAATTGTCGAAGGGTAGAAGGGTCAAAACGTCGAAGTGTCAAAATGTCGAAACGTCTGTCCCTGAGCTCTGCCTTCGCAGACTGTATTTTACCAGTTACTAGTCACCAGTTACCATCTCGATAGCTATCGGGATTAGAATTCAAAATTTAGAATTTTTCCTGACGAAGGCAGGAAAAGAAAAACTCACAACTCACAACTCACAATTCATAATTGTTCATTACTTTTGCGCTTTATCCACGAAAAAAAACTATGTCAACCAAAGGTCCAATCTCACAGTTTATTGAGAAAAATTACTTGCATTTTAATGCTGCTGCTCTTATGGATGCTGCCAAAGGGTATGAAACTCACCTTCTTGAAGGTGGAAAAATGATGGTTACCCTTGCAGGTGCGATGAGTACCGCAGAATTAGGCATCAGCTTCGCTGAAATGATTCGTCAAGGTAAAGTTGATATCATCTCTTGTACCGGTGCTAACCTCGAGGAAGACATTATGAACCTTGTTGCGCACTCACACTACAAACGCGTTCCACATTACCGCGATTTAAGTCCGCAAGATGAGTGGGATTTATTGGAGCATGGTTTTAACCGCGTAACCGATACCTGTATCCCTGAAGAAGAAGCTTTTAGAAGAATTCAAAAACATATCGTAAAACAATGGAAATCTGCTGAAGACGCTAACGAGCGTTTCCTTCCGCATGAGTACATGTATAAAATGCTTTTATCTGGAGAAATGGAACAATACTATGAGATTGATCCTAAAAACTCTTGGATGATTGCCGCTGCAGAACGTAATATTCCTATTATTTGCCCAGGATGGGAAGATTCTACTATGGGGAATATTTTCGCTTCATACTGTATTAAAGGTGAACTAAAACCGAGCACCATGAAAAGTGGTATCGAATACATGATGTACCTAGCCGATTGGTATAGAGCAAACTCAGCTGGTAAAGGCGTGGGTTTCTTCCAAATTGGTGGTGGTATTGCCGGCGATTTCCCAATCTGTGTGGTTCCTATGATGTACCAAGACTTAGAGTGGCATGATGTTCCGTTCTGGAGCTATTTCTGCCAGATCTCTGACTCTACTACTTCTTACGGAAGTTACTCAGGTGCAGTGCCTAACGAAAAGATTACTTGGGGTAAACTAGACATCCATACGCCTAAGTTTATCATCGAGTCGGATGCTACCATTGTAGCGCCCCTAATTTTCGCTTGGATACTAGGTCAATAAGCATAAAAATTTATTCCAAATTATAGAATATTATTCATCAGATTTCCTCGCTATTTAGATTGTTTCAAAATTAGCAGAAAAGACAGAAATTTGTCATTCGAATGAAATAATATTCTATTTTTGCCACTCTAAAGGTGTTTTTTTTACTGTAGTAAAAATTCATTTATAGATTGAAATAAGAATTATTTATTTAAGATATTAATTATCAACAGATATGGGTTTTCATCTCTCCATTACTAAAAAGTTATCCGTTCGTACCATTTTAATGTTAACGAGTTTCGTGTTGACTTTTACTTCGGTAAAAGCACAAGATGCGAAAGTGGGTGAAGGTATTTTCAAAGCGAATTGTACTTCATGTCACGCGATTGATCGTCAAGTTATCGGTCCTGCATTGAAAGATGTAGATAAAAGATGGGCAGATAAAGGATTGTTAAAAAAGTTTATTGTAGCTTCTCAAGAAGTAATCAAAAGCGGTGATAAATACGCAGCTGATTTGTTCCAAAAATACAATGGAACAGTGATGCCAAATCACAACCTTTCCGATGCTGAGTTAGATAGCCTTTTAGCTTACATTAAAACCGAAGGCGACAAGCCTGCTGAAGTTGCTGCTGCTCCTGCAGCTGGCGCTGCTGCTGGAACTGATGGCACATTAGTAAACAATTACACCATTGGTGGATTGATTTTATTAATTGTGGTATTGTTAGTCGTGATGGTAGTTCTTAATCGCGTAAACGGTTCACTTGATCGCTTAATCCGTATGAAAAACGGTGAGGCATTAGAGAACTTCGTGAAAGTGGTAAAAGAAAAAATTTCGAACTTCAAATGGATGTTAAGAAACAAGAAAAAAGTTTTCTGGTTCCTTTTATTATTCATGGGTGCGTTCAGTGTTTGGGGATGGGATCAAATGTGGAACATCAATGTGAACACTGGTTACCAACCAACACAACCAATTAAATTCTCTCACGAAATTCACGCTGGTTTAAACCAAGTGAATTGCCAATACTGTCACTCTGGTGCATTCAAATCGAAGAACGCAAGTATCCCGTCTGCTAACGTTTGTATGAACTGTCACAATTACGTGCAAGCAACAGAAAAGTATAACGGCGAAATTTCTCCAGAAATTAAAAAGATTTACACGGCTTTGGATTACAATCCTGAGACACGTACTTACGGAACAAACACCAAACCTATTGAGTGGATCCGTGTACATAACTTACCAGACTTTGCTTACTTCAATCACTCGCAACATACAACTGTTGCTGGTATAGCATGTCAAACTTGCCATGGTCCAGTACAAGCAATGCAAGAGGTTTCTCAATTCGCACCATTAACAATGGTATGGTGTATTAATTGCCATAAAGCAACGGAAGTGAAATCTAAAGGCAATGCTTACTACGATAAGTTGTTAGCTACGCACGAAGAAATTAAAAAAGGTAAGAAAGTTACTGCAGCCATGTTAGGTGGTTTGGAGTGTGTGAAATGTCACTATTAATAGTATTTAGAATTATTTGATACCATATATATAAGATGGAAAATAACACGAAAAAATATTGGAAAGGCTTAGAGGAATTACATCAATCTCCTGAGTTCGTGAAAAACAGCAAAAACGAATTTGCCGAAGAACTTCCAATTGAAGAATTATTATCCGAGTCGAAAGTAAATAACCCTACACCGCGTAGAGATTTCTTAAAGGCATTAGGATTTGGAATGAGCGCTGTTGCTTTAGCTGCTTGTAATGAAGCGCCGGTAAAAAGAGCTATTCCTTACTTAATAAAACCAGAAGAAATTACTCCAGGTATAGCGAACTACTACACCTCTAACTACAACGGTTTAGGTGTATTAGTAAAAACTCGCGAAGGTCGCCCAATTAAAATTGAAGGTAACCCTAACGACCCAATCGCTAAAGGTGGAACTGATGCAGTTGCGCAAGCTTCTGTATTAGACTTATACGATTCATCACGTATTAAAAACCCAATGATGAAAGGCGCTGATGCGACTTGGGAAAATGTAGATAAATTTGTGAAAGAAGCATTAGCTACGGCAACAAATGTTCGCATTGTTTCTAACACCATCATGAGTCCTTCAACGAAATTAGTAATCGCTGATTTTGCTGTAAAATATCCTTCAACAAAACACATCACATTTGATGCTTCTTCATACTCTGGAATGATCAATGCCAACAACAACAGTTTTGGTAAAGCCGTTATTCCTTCTTATAATTTTGATAAAGCAGATGTGATTGTAAGTTTCGGTGCCGATTTCTTAGGTACTTGGATTTCTCCTGTAGAGTACACAAAACAATATGTACAAAACAGAAATAACAAAAGCTTAGAAGCGAAAAAAATGTCGCGTCACGTACAGTTCGAAACTATTCTTAGTTTAACAGGTACGAATGCCGATTCTCGTTATACACACAAACCATCTCAACAAGGTTTAGCCGTGTTAGCATTATATAATGCTATCGCATCTAAAACTGGAGCTGCTGCAGTAGCAGGTGTTAGTGTACCTTTCGAAAAAATTATTAACGAAACAGCAAACGAATTATTAAACGCTAAAGGAAAATCCTTAGTAGTATGTGGTTCAAATGATGTTTCAGTTCAAGTAGCGGTTAACGCGATTAACTCCTTGTTAGGTAACTACGGAACAACAATCGATTTAGATAATGCTTCTTACCAAAAACAAGGTAATGATGCAGAGATGATCGACTTCGTTGCAGAAATGAATGCAGGAAAAATTGATGCAGTAATTTTCTACAACACAAACCCCGCTTACAATTATGCTAAAGGCGCTGAGTTCGCTGAAGCATTGAAAAAAGTAAAAACAAAAGTATCGTTCGCAGATCGTGCTGATGAAACAGCATTATTATGTGATGTAATTGCTCCATCAACTCACTACTTAGAATCGTGGGATGATGTATCGGCAAAACGCGGTGTGTATTCAGTTGTTCAACCAACCATATCACCAGTATATAATGCACGTGCAGCACAAAGCTCTTTATTAGTTTGGGCTGATGCAACATTAGATTACTTTACTTACATCAGAAATAACTGGGAGAAAAATGTGTACCCACAAGCATCTGGTTTTGCAGGCTTCTCAGCATTCTGGGATGCAGCATTACAAACAGGTGTAGTAACTACTACAGCAATAACTCCTCAAGCGTATTCATTCAATAATAATTTATCGGCAGTTGCTCAAACCATTATTGCAGCGAGCAAAAATGCAGGTAAAATAGAAGTAGTAGTTTACGAAAGTGTTGGTGTACGTGATGGTGCTCATGCAAACAACCCATGGTTGTTAGAGATGCCAGATCCAGTATCGAAAGTTACTTGGGACAATTACGCAGCTATAAATCCTAAGTTCGCAGAAGAATTAGGCATTAAAGAAAATACGAAAGTTGATGTTACTGTAGGTACAGCAAAATTAAGCTTACCCGTATTAATGCAACCAGGCCAAGCGATGGGAACCATTGGTGTAGCTATGGGTTACGGACGTACAAACGTTGGTAAAGCAGGAAATGGTGTAGGTGTTAATGCCTTCCCATTTGTTACTTTAGTTAACGGAACTTTCCAATACTTCAATACAAACGCAACAGTTACTGCAACTAGCGAAGCATACGAATTAGCGCAAACACAAACTCACCATACGTACGAAGGAAGAGATATTATTCGTGAGAAATCATTGAAAGAATATGCTCATCCAGAAAAACACGAAGGACACGCAGAAGGCGAAGGACATAGCAAAGAGAATGTTGACCTATGGGCAGCATATCCTCGCAATGGTCACCACCATTGGGGTATGGCCGTTGACTTAAACTCGTGTACAGGTTGTGGAGCATGTGTAGTTGCATGTAGTGCAGAGAACAACGTTCCAGTTGTTGGTAGAGATGAAGTACGTAGAAGAAGAGAAATGCACTGGATACGTATCGACCGTTATTACACATACGAATCTGCTGAAGGTAAAGACATCACTCAAGAAAAAGAATACAACAACGTAGAGAATTACGAAAATGTTAAAGTAATTCACCAACCATTAATGTGTCAGCACTGTGATCACGCACCATGCGAAACCGTTTGTCCGGTATTAGCAACGATGCACTCATCAGAAGGCTTAAACCAAATGGCATACAACCGTTGCGTAGGTACTAGATATTGTGCAAACAACTGTCCATATAAAGTGCGTCGTTTCAACTGGTTTAACTACTGGAATGACGATCGTTTTGTAAACTTCTTACAAGATGATGCAGCATACTTAGCATTGAACCCAGATGTTACTACACGTTCACGTGGGGTAATGGAAAAATGTTCATTCTGTGCACAAAGAATTCAAGCAGGTAAGTTAAGTGCGAAGATTGAAAAACGTGCATTGAAAGATGGCGATGTTCAATCAGCATGTCAACAAGGTTGCCCAGCAAATGCCATCGTATTTGGTGATGTTAATGATCCAGAATCGGAAGTATCGAAATTGATTAAGAGCGATAGAACATACTTCTTGTTAGAAGAGATTAACGTTCAACCAGGCGTTGGATACATGACCAAAGTTAGAAACACAATTGAAGCTTAATATTTAAGAATAAAACCAAATCGTATGTCATCACATCACGAATCAATAATAAGAGAACCGTTAATTACGGGAACAGACATCACCTATAATAAAATTACAGAGGATGTTTGTGCACCAGTAGAAAGAATGCCGAGCAAAGCTTGGTGGATTGGGTTCACCGTAGCTGTACTTGGATTAGTTTTATGGCTAGTTGCAGTAGGGTATACATTCTGGACAGGTATTGGAGCCTGGGGATTGAACAAGACCGTAGGATGGGCTTGGGATATTACCAACTTCGTATGGTGGGTAGGTATCGGTCACGCGGGTACCTTAATTTCAGCAATCTTATTGCTGTTCCGCCAAAGCTGGAGAAATTCAATTAACAGATCAGCAGAAGCGATGACGATCTTCGCCGTTATTTGTGCGGCATCGTTTATCGTAGCTCACATGGGTCGCCCATGGGTAGCTTACTGGCCTTTACCATTACCGAACCAATTCGGTTCGTTATGGGTGAACTTTAACTCACCATTGGTATGGGACGTATTCGCGATCTCTACATACTTCTCAGTATCATTAGTATTTTGGTATACAGGTTTATTGCCAGACATCGCAACTATCCGCGATAGAGCAACAGGTCTTCGTAGAAGAATTTATTCTATCCTTTCTTTTGGATGGAATGGTTCGGCAAAAACATGGCAACGTTTTGAGGCGGTATCGTTAATCTTAGCAGGGGTTTCTACTCCACTGGTATTATCAGTACACACCATTGTATCCATGGACTTTGCAACGTCAATCGTACCAGGATGGCACACCACGATTTTCCCTCCATACTTTGTGGCTGGAGCGATCTTCTCAGGTTTTGCGATGGTACAAACATTATTGTTAATCGCACGTAAAGTATTAAACTTCGAAAATTACATCACAATGGCTCACATCGAGTCGATGAATAAAATCATCATCCTTACCGGATCTATTGTAGGTGTTGCATACGGAACAGAATTTTTCATCGCTTGGTATTCAGGCGTACAATACGAACAATACGCATTCATTAACCGTGCTACTGGTCCATACTGGTGGGCATACTGGTCGATGATTACGTGTAACGTAATTTCACCACAACTTTTCTGGTTCAAAAAAATCAGAACAAGCATCGTTGCTTCTTGGGTTCTTTCCATCTTCGTAAACATCGGTATGTGGTTCGAGCGTTTCGTAATTATTGTTACTTCACTACACAGAGATTACCTACCATCAAGTTGGGCAATGTTCTACCCTACATGGGTCGACGTAGCCATCTTCATCGGATCGTTAGGATTGTTCTTCACTTTATTCTTGTTATTCCTTCGCGTATTACCTGCGATTGCAATGGCAGAAGTAAAATTATTATTGAAAGGTAATAGTGAAATGTCAAAACGTAAATTAATCGCAGACGGACACGCAAAAGTTCCAGAAGGATTTACAAATAGAATAGTAATAGCAACTACTGCAACCATCAAGAACGATAAGAAAGATGAGTAACATTAAATATATTTTAGGACACTTTGACGATCCGGAAGTTTTAATGAACGGTATCGACAAATTGCAAAAGAGCAACATCAAAATTGAAGATGTGTTCACGCCATTCCCGATTCACGGAATTGAAAACAAATTAGGAATTAAACGTTCACGTTTACCTATCGCTGCATTTATATTCGGTATCACAGGAACGATCACTGCATTCTCTATGGTTTACTATATGTTAGTGCACGATTGGCCAATGAATATTGGTGGTAAGCCAGCTTTTGCATTCCCGGATTTTATTCCAGTAATGTTTGAGTTAACGGTATTGTTCTGCGCATACGGAATGGTATTCACGTTTTTTTATGTGAACCACTTATTCCCAGGTAGAGCACCACGTGTAATGGACTTACGCGCTACAGACGATCGATTCATTATTGCAATCGACGCAAAAACAAATGATGTAAACGCAGTAGATGCTGTATTGAAAGATGCAGGTGCTGTTGAAATAAAACATAACGCAAGAAAATACATTAGCTATGATGAAGAATAATATCAGGTTAGTTTCATTCGCTTTAGCAGCTACGGTTATCGTTGGCTCTCTATCGTCGTGCTACCATAGCAAAAAAAATCCAGGATATGAATATGCTCCGAATATGTATCATCCGATAGCATACAATCCTGATCAACCAAATGCTCAGTTCAAAAACGGACAAACAGCACAGCTTCCAGTTGCAGGTACTGCCCCTATTGGTTTCCATAAGTTCGCTTATGAAAATTCATTAGATGGTTATGCTAAAGCTGGCGCAGAATTAGTGAATCCATTTGCTGGAGATACTACTCTTGCTTTGGCTGATGGTGAAAGCTTATATAACAACTTTTGTTCGCACTGCCATGGTATGCAAGGTAAAGGCGATGGTGCTATTATCGCTAACGGAAAATTCCCGCCGCCACCATCTTACTCTACTGGTAACTCATCTAGAGGTGGAGCAATGAAAGACTTAACTGATGGTAAGATTTATCATACCATTACCTATGGTGTAAACTTGATGGGCCCACACGCTACTCAAATTACTCCAGAAGAACGTTGGAAAATCGTTCTTTATGTTCACAAATTACAGAATGTACAATAATCAAGAAAGCGGATCATAATGGCAAACTTCGATTTAAATCAGAGATATGAATTTTCAGCTGGCGCAAAACGCTGGTCAATTATTCTATTGGCAATAGGAATATTGTCTGTAGGATACGGATTATTCTCAGGACACGCAGAGCGCACATTTGCGAACTTGCTACTGAATAGTTATTACATTACTGGCTTATGTATGGCTGGCTTGTTCTTCATCGCAGTGCAATACGTTGCAAATGCGGGTTGGGCAACTGCGCTTATCCGTATTCCTTCTGCTTTCTCTGCAGTGTTGCCTTGGGCAGGACTAGTATTAGTTGCAGTAATTGTTAGTGGTTTATATACTCATAATTTATACCACCACTGGGCAGATCCAGATTTAGTTAATCCTAACAGCCCTAAATTCGATAAACTTATCGAAGGCAAAAGCGCATTATTAAATTTACCAGTATTTATTGGTAGCATCACAGGCTTCCTAATTATTTGGTCACTTTTCTCACGTATGCTACGTAGCTACTCTACGAAAGAAGATCAAATTGCAGGCATCGGTATGCACGATAAGAGTGTTAAATTTTCAGCAATATTTTTAGTGATCTTCGGATTCACTTCAGCAATATTTGCTTTCCAAGTCATCATGAGTTTAGAAGCTCATTGGTTCTCTACGATGTTTGCTTGGTATAACTTCGCTGCTCTTTGGGTAAGTGGGTTATCTGCAATTACTTTAACATTAATTATTTTACGCGAACAAGGATACTTCACTTGGATCAACGATTCACACTTACACGATTTAGGTAAATTCGTATTCGCATTTTCGGTGTTCTGGACATACATTTGGTTCTCTCAATTCTTATTGATTTACTATGCCAACATGCCAGAAGAAACCATCTACTTTAAACATAGAATGGAGAATGGATATTTACCATTGTTCTGGTTAAATCTAATCATCAATTTCGTATTGCCTTTGCTAATCTTAATGACTCGTGATGCAAAACGTAATTTCAAAACAATGAAAATTGTTACCATCATTTTATTAGCTGGTCACTGGTTAGATTATTACATAATGATTATGCCAGGTACTGTTGGTGCTGAACATGGTTTCGGAATTATCGAAATTGGTACTACTGCCGGATTTATCGGTTTGTTTATGTGGATCATGTTAACTTCTTTAAGCAAGGCTGCGTTGGTTCCTAAAAACCACCCTTACTTAGAAGAAAGTTTACATCACGATATATAAAATTATTTTATGAAATACTCTATATTATCAAAAATGAAATTAAATCTGAAAGCTCTTTCTGCATTTGCATTGATCACGCTTAGCTCAACTATTGCGCTAGCTCAAGATCCTAATGCATTGCCTACAGAACCTAAACCATTGAGTATTGATTTTTGGTTTTACACCTTATTGTTAGTAGCCGCAGTATTAGTATTTGCTGTAATAAACAAAACGGTTAAAGCGCTAGAATTAACACATACTTTAAATGGTAAAGAAGTAGGTAACAAATGGAATAAAATCAATGGAGTAATATTCTTGATTTTTGGTCTTGGTTTCTTCTCAGCAATATTCTGGGAATTTAATACTCATGGTCGCCAATTACTACCGGAAGCAGCTTCAATCCATGGTGCTCAAACAGATTATTTGTTCAACATTACGTTGATTTTTACAGGTGCTGTATTTGTACTTACACACATCTTATTATTTTTCTTTGCATTTAAATACAAAGGATCTGGAAAGAGAAAAGCATTCTTCTACTCTCATAACGACAAGTTAGAAGTTTACTGGACATTAATCCCTGCTATTGTTTTAGCAGTATTAGTATTCTCTGGATGGAAAACTTGGACGAACATTACTACGCCTGCTCCGCAAGAAGCACTGCAATTAGATGTTACAGGTAAACAATTCGCTTGGATTGTTCGTTACCCAGGTACTGATAAAGTATTAGGAACGAAAGCATTCAAATTAGTAAATGATGTAAACGAAACTGGTGTTAACTACAACGATATAAATGCGAAAGATGATTTCTTCACTCGCGAAATTTATTTGCCAGTAAACAGACCAGTGAAGTTTAACTTCGGTGCAAGAGATGTACTACACTCTGCTTATTTGCCACACTTCCGTGCGCAAATGAACTGTGTACCGGGCATGCCTACAACGTTCTGGTTTACTCCAACAATTACTACGGATGAAATGCGTGTGAAAACAAATGATCCAAAGTTCGATTACCTTTTATTATGTGCTAAAATTTGTGGTACTGCCCACTATAACATGCAAGTAAAAATTGTTGTTGTTGATGAAGCTGCTTATGCAACATGGTTAGCTACACAAAAACCATATTACACAGAAGAAACTGCTAAACAAATTACCGAGGCTGAAGTTGCTAGAATGAAAGCCGAAGAAGAAAGAAAATTAGCATTGAATTAATTAGAAAAAAAGTTTAGAAAAATATGTCAACTCAAGCTTTAGACCACACTGACGTGCACGCACATTCAGATCACCACGAACATCACCCTGAGACGTTCTGGTCGAAGTACGTATTCAGTATGGACCACAAGATGATTGCTAAGCAATTCCTAATCACAGGTATTATTATGGCAATTATTGGAATGGTACTTTCTGTATTGTTTCGTATTCAATTAGGATGGCCAGAAGAATCATTCCCATTCTTAGAAAGAATTTTAGGCAAATGGGCGAAAGATGGTCGCATCGACCCTTCGTTCTACATGTCAATGGTAACCATCCATGGTACTATCATGGTTTTCTTTGTATTAACTGCTGGTTTAAGTGGTACGTTTAGTAACCTTTTAATTCCTTTGCAAGTTGGAGCAAGAGATATGGCTTCGCCATTCATCAATATGTTATCATATTGGTTCTTCTTTACTGCCAGTGTAATCATGACTTATTCATTGATGATTGAAACTGGTCCTGCTTCAGGTGGGTGGACAATTTATCCTCCTTTATCAGCATTGCCCAAAGCCATGCCAGGTTCCGGCCTCGGTATGACCTTATGGTTGCTCTCGATGGGATTGTTTGTCGCCTCTTCTTTAATGGGTGGTATTAACTACATCAGTACGGTATTAAACATGCGTACTAAAGGTATGGCAATGACTAAAATGCCTTTAACAATTTGGGCGTTCTTCTTAACAGCAGTGTTAGGTGTGTTATCATTCCCAGTTTTATTAGCAGGTGTTATCTTATTAATTTTTGATAGAAGTTTCGGAACAAGTTTCTACTTGTCTGATATTTATATAGGTGGAGAGGCTTTACCAAATCATGGTGGTTCTCCAGTATTATTCCAGCATTTATTCTGGTTCCTAGGTCACCCAGAGGTATACATTATTATTATGCCAGCTTTGGGTATCACTTCAGAAATTATTGCAACAAACGCACGTAAACCAATCTTCGGTTACCGTGCCATGATCATGTCACTTATTGGTATCGCTTTCTTATCGTTCATCGTATGGGGTCACCATATGTTCGTAACCGGTATGAATCCTTTCTTAGGTTCGGTGTTCATGTTTACCACATTAATTATCGCAGTGCCTTCGGCTGTAAAAACGTTTAACTACTTAGCTACGTTGTGGAAAGGAAATATCCAATTTACTCCAGCAATGATGTTCTCTATGGGATTAGTTTCCTTGTTCATCTCTGGTGGTTTAACAGGTATTTTCTTAGGTAACGCTGCATTAGATATTAACTTACACGATACGTATTTCGTAGTTGCCCATTTCCATATTGTAATGGGTAGTTCGGCGATGTTCGGTATGTTCGCCGGTGTGTACCACTGGTATCCGAAAATGTTCGGCCGTATGATGGATGCTCGCTTAGGCTACTTCCACTTCTGGTTAACATTCATCGCAGTATATTGCGTATTCTTCCCAATGCACTTCATCGGTTTAGATGGTGTTCCTCGTCGTTACTATGCATTCACTAGCTTTGAGTTTATGAATGAATGGTTAGTCGTGAATCAATTCATCAGTATCGCTGCAATAATAGGATCGCTTGCTCAATTCATCTTCTTGTATAACTTCTTCAGAAGTATTTTCAAAGGAGAGAAAGCAACACAAAATCCTTGGAAATCGAATACATTAGAATGGACTACTCCTGTAGAACACATCCACGGTAACTGGCCAGGTGAAATACCTTCAGTTTACAGATGGCCGTATGATTACAGTAAGCCAGGTCATGATGAAGATTTTATTCCGCAAACAACTCCTTACTCAGAAACCATTTCGTCGAATATTCCGACTGACTTTGGAATCCATGAGGAGCCAGTTAAAGCAGAAGAAAAGTCAAATTAATTTTTGATCGATGAATAATAGTTCATATCGATCGGAATATAACAAAAATGAAAAACGATTCATTGGAATCAGTTTTATAACCATTTGTTCTTTGTTTCTTTTAATTCTTGCCGGCGGTATTGTTCGCAGTACTGGTTCGGGGATGGGTTGCCCAGATTGGCCGAAATGCTTTAATCAATGGGTGCCACCAACAGACGTTAGTCAGTTGCCCGAAAATTATCGCGAACAATATCTCGAAAAGAGACTGCATAAAAATGAGCACTTCGCGCAGATGTTAGAAAAATTTGGATACGTAGAAACAGCTAAACAGCTAAGAAACGATCCGAGTATAACCGCTACCGAAGAGTTTGATGTAGTAAATACTTATACCGAATATATCAACCGATTAATAGGTGCCATTACTGGTGTTTTTATGGTGTTGATGTTGGTGTTCTCGATTCCTTTAATCAAACAACACCTCACCGTATTTATTTTAAGTATCGTTACATTAATCATTACATTTTTTCAGGCCTGGTTTGGCTCAATCGTAGTAACAACAAATTTGGTATCATGGACCATCACCGTACACATGGTGTTGGCTCTAGTGATTCTTGCGCTCGTGATCTATAATTACAGCGTTGTGAAATACAAACACCTCGAATCGGTGAAAGTATCGATCCCAAATTTAAGAGTTGCTTCTCTTCTAACCTGGGTAAGCATTGCGCTTACTTTGCTTCAAGTTATTTGGGGTACCGAGTTGAGAGAAAGCATTGATCATTATGCCGATTTTTGGAAAGGAACAAATCGCGAAGCTTGGGTAAGTCTAACTGGATTTATCTTTAAGTTACACCGTAGTTTCTCCATTATCCTTGTATTGCTTAGCATCTATACCACTTGGTATATTCGCATATACTTCGGAGCCATTAAACGCCTACGTCGCTTTTCGTCCGCAGCAATTGTTATTCTTGCTCTGCAAATAATAACAGGATTAATATTAGCAAACTTTGCCTTGCCTTATGGGTTACAACCAGTACACTTAGTGCTTTCGAGCCTATTGATTGGTGCCCTAGTAATGCAAATTATTATGATTAATATTTACAAAAGAAATATAGCACTTGATTTAATTAGTTAATAAAAAAGTGATTGTAGAAAATATCCATACAAAGTCGAACCTGACCCTTAAAATTCAGGATTATGTGCAGTTCCTAAAATTGCGCCTAACCCTGCTTGTGGTATTTTCGGCAGCTATTACTTTTGCTTATGCAGCTAAAGGTAATTTAGTATGGGGTCAACTTTGGTTAATGGTGTTGGGTGGTTTTTTAACAACCGCATCGGCAAATGGATTTAACCAAGTAATAGAACGTGAGCTTGATAAATTAATGATGCGTACTCGTCTTCGTCCATTGCCAACGCAACGCATGACGATGGCAGAGGGCTTAACAGCATCAATACTAATGGGCATCGCCGGGATTTTCATCCTTACGTATTACTTCAATGTGATTACAGGAGTATTAGCTTTGTTCTCTATTATTACCTACGCATTCATTTATACTCCATTAAAAACACGCACATCTTTTGCAGTATTTGTTGGTGCTATAGCTGGTGCAATGCCACCACTTTTGGGTTATGTAGCGTATTCAAATAGTTTCGGTTTCGAACCAGGAATTATGTTCGCTATACAATTTATTTGGCAGTTCCCACACTTCTGGTCTTTGGCTTGGGTGTTAGATGATGATTATAAAAAAGCAGGAATGAACTTGATGCCTTCTTCAGAAGGAAGATCAAAAAATAGCGCATTCCAAATTATGCTTTATACATTAATATTAATTCCAGTGAGCTTACTTCCATTGAAATTTGGAATGGCTGGATATACACTAGCAATCGTATCACTTATTGCCGGATTAGCATTCTTTATGCAATCGGTAAAGTTGTACCGCCAATGTAGCATTAAAGCAGCACGTGAATTAATGTTTGGTTCGTTCTTGTACTTACCAATTGTTCAAATCACTTTACTTATTGATAAATTAAATTAAAATGAATACTATGACTGTAGAACAAGATAAATTTAATCCACGCCCCGTTAAATTCGTGCTGTGGTTGTTTATCCTGAGTTCTATCATGATGTTTGCTGGCTTGACTAGTGCTTATATCGTTCGTCAGGCAGAAGGAAATTGGAAGATCTTCGATTTACCTTCAATATTTTATATTACAACAGTTTTGATTTTATTGAGTAGTGCCACTATGCATTATTCAGTACTTCAAGCGAAAAAAAATAACATTGCAAAGCAACAGATTGGCTTATGGTTGAGCTTCCTTTTAGGAGCTGGATTTTTAGCCGGACAGTACATGGGTTGGCAAGAATTAATTGCCAATAAAGTGTACTTCGTGGGTAACCCATCTGAGTCTTTTGTGTATGTAATTTCAGGTCTACATGGCGCACATATTGTAGCAGGCTTACTTTTAATGGTGTCTGCACTTATTGGCGTATATCGTAATATTAGCCAAACGAAGAACATTTTCCGCATGGAATTAACTTCTATCTTTTGGCATTTTATTGATATTTTGTGGATATATTTGTTTGTGTTTTTATTAATTAATAGATAGTCTATATACAACATGACGACGAACACTTCTCAATTAGACGAGATCAAATCGACCCCTTGGAATGGTGGCAGATCACCTTTCAATGTAGAGTATGGAAAAATGATGATGTGGTTCTTCCTTCTTTCGGATGCATTCACATTTTCTGCTTTGTTAATCGCTTACGGAGCGCTACGTTTTAGTAGTACTTCTTGGCCTGATCCAGACGTAGTTTTCCAATCCGCTCCAGGTATTGCTCACGGTGCCCCTTTGGTATTCGTAGGTATCATGACCTTCATTTTAATTATGAGCTCTGTAACTATGGTATTAGCCGTAGAAGCAGGTCATCGTAAAGCAAAAGCAGAAGTTGCTAAATGGATGGTTTGGACTGTTATCGGTGGGTTAGCTTTCTTAGGCTGTCAAGCTTGGGAGTGGACACACTTACACCATGAAGGCGCTTGGTGGGGACATAATCCTTTCTTAAATGAAGACGGTACAGTTGCTTCAACTAATTTTACGAACTTATTTTTTACCATCACTGGTTTCCACGGTTTCCACGTGTTCTCGGGTGTGGTTATTAATATCATCATTTTAATAAATGTACTAGGCGGTACTTATGAGCGCCGTGGTCATTATGATATGGTGGAGAAAGTAGGTCTTTACTGGCACTTTGTAGATTTAGTTTGGGTATTCGTATTTACCTTCTTCTACCTAGTGTAATTTTTAATTTTTAATTCTTAATTGATATAAGATATGTCAGACAATCACACAGCAGAAGCTCACCACGACGATCATGCAGGCATGACGAAGAAAAAAATATGGTCAGTGTTTTGGGTTCTTTTAGGAATCACTGCAATTGAGTTTCTTATCGCTTTGGTATTAATTCCGAAAGGAATTTTAGGCCATGGCTTTGGTAACGTTTTATACATCGCATTAACATTATTAAAAGCATTTTATATTGTTGCTTATTTCATGCACTTGAAATTTGAAAAAGTAGGATTGATCTATTCGATCTTAATTCCTACTATGTTCATTATATTTTTTGTGATATGGATGCTTTACGAAGGCAACTATTGGATGCACATTCGTCTTTAATATGAATAACAGAGGATTAAAAACTACAATTATCCTCTTCCTCATTTTGGTTGTTCCGGCTGTTGGGTATTTATTACTCAGAACCGGAACAAATCATTTTAAGCCACTCCCAATTTTTGGAGAACGCTATGAGGAAGCAGGAGACACCGTATATCATACGGTTGGCGATTTCGCATTTATCAATCAATATGGCGATACCGTTAGTTCAAATAGCTTAAAAGGAAACATAAAAATTGTCAACTTCTTTTTTACAGATTGTAAAACCATCTGCCCAAAAATGAGTTATCAACTAGAACGTGTTCAAAAGAAAACACAAACGGTAGACAACATTGTTATTCTATCGCATACCGTAAATCCCGAAAGTGATTCGGTGCCCGTGTTAATGAAATATGCAGAAATGCATGGCGCTATGAAAAACAAATGGCATTTCTTAACTGGCGATAAAAAAGAATTGTATCGAATTGCACGTGAAGGATATTTAGTAAATGCTTTGCAAGGCGATGGTGGTCCGAATGATTTTATTCATACAGAGATGTTTGTTCTCATTGATCAAAATCAACGTATTCGAGGCTTCTACGATGGAACATCTGCAGGCGCTGTAGATACTCTCATCGACGAATTGAAAGTGTTATTAAAAGAAGAAATTGCAGGACCAAAGAAAAAAAATAAGTAAATGTGCAGATGC
Source organism: uncultured bacterium (assembly GCA_903958995.1). Classification (GTDB taxonomy): domain Bacteria; phylum Bacteroidota; class Bacteroidia; order Sphingobacteriales; family Sphingobacteriaceae; genus CAJBVG01. The sequence continues at coordinate 24,802 of CAJBVG010000201.1, forward strand.
GTAGATGTGCAAATTCACGAGCACACGAGCATACGAGCACACGAGCACACGAACATATGTCAGATAAATTTATATTCAGATTTGTAACAGGAATTTCCATATTCGTATTCCTTGTAGTTGTTATTTTAAACCGCAAAATTATTCCGGTAACTATTGAAACTCCAAGTTTCGTTTATTTCTTACCGAAATTAAATGCAATCATCAATGGTTTATGCAGCATCTTGTTATTGCTATCTTTAAATCAAATCCGCAAGAAAAATATCTCAGCACATAAAAAACTAAACATCGCAACATTCGTGTTGTCGTCTGTTTTTTTAGTGTCGTATATCTTGTTCCATTATTTCGTTAAAGAAACCACTTACGGTGGCGAAGGAACGATGCGTTATGTGTATTACACAATTTTAATATCTCATATTATTCTTGCTGCTGGAGTGTTGCCATTAATTTTATTAAGCTTCCACCGCGGTTTACAAATGCAAGTGGAGAAACATCGCAAGTTGGTGAAGTTCGCTTTCCCAATTTGGTTATACGTTACCGTAACTGGTGTTATCGTTTATATAATGATTTCGCCATACTATACTTTTTAGTGATTAATCTTTCTTAAGATGAAAACAATTAACAAAATCATCCTACTACTTAGCATCGTTGTACTAACTTCAATAAGCTATAACGCATCGGCGCAGTGCCCTATGTGTAAAGCTGCAGTGGAGTCGTCTATTAAAAGCGGACAAAGCAATGCAGGGAAAGGATTGAACAATGGAATTTTATATTTACTTGCCGCACCTTATTTGTTAGTTGGTGCACTAGGTTTTTTGTGGTACAGAAACTACCGCAACAAATCTAAAGAAGAAGTTAATGACGATATCATATTGAATTAGGAATTAGGAATTAGGAATTGTAAATTAAATTCCTAATTCCTAATTCCTAATTCCTAATTTTTTAAAGGAATGTCAAAGCTAAAATCACTAATCCAATGCAAATGCCCACGTTGTCAAGAAGGCGATGTGTATACTGCCGGAGTATTCAGTAAAGATTACAAAAGCATGAATACGAATTGTCCGAAGTGCGGATTGCGTTATGAACTAGAAGTTGGATTTTTCTGGGGAGCGATGTATGTAGGGTATTCTTTAAATATTGCTATTAGTGTGACTATAGGTGTTGCTACTTATGTGTTAGGAAACAATCCCGATACTTGGGTGTACATTACCTCACTTATTGCGGGTATTGTACTCATGATGCGTTTTAATTTTAGATATTCACGATTGATCTTATTATATTTATTTGCCCCAAAAGCCGTTATAGAAGAATAAATTTTTATAGATGATTTCCACATCAACGCTCAAATTTTTAAAAGACCTTAAGAAAAATAATAACCGTGAATGGTTTGCGGAACACAAACACGAGTACGAAGCATCGAAAGAAAATGTTGTTGCATTCGTTACCGAAATCATCAAGCAATTATCAAAAACACTTCCCGAATACAAAGTTGTTATTGCAGCAAAAACTGTTGCACGCATTTATCGTGATGTGCGATTCTCAAAAAATAAAGATCCTTACAAATTAAATTTCGGCATCATGCTTTCTCCAAAAGGAAGAGGTGTTGATGGCCCAGGAGTATATTTACACATACAACCCGGTGGTTGTTTTATTGGTGGCGGGTATTGGATGCCACAAGGTGAAACATTGAAAATGATTCGTCAGGAAATTGATTACAACTCCGAAGATTTCAAAAAAATATTAACTGCAAAATCATTCAAAAAATTCTACGATGGATTGAGTGAAGAAGATAAGTTAAAAACATCGCCAAAAGATTACCCAAAAGATCATCCTGAAATTGAACTCTTAAAACTTAAAAGTTTTGTTTGTTTTCATTCATTGAGTGATGCTCAACTTCAAGAGAAGTCTTCAGTTAAGCTTATCGCCGATGCCATCATCGCCTTGCAACCTCTTGTTGCTTTTTTAGAAAACGCAGTAGCACATTAGCCCCCCCCCTGGTGCAGTGCGCGCCATGCTAGGTAGTGCCAGTGGCGAGGGTAGTGCCTCCACCCTCCGACGGCTACGCTGCGCTCCACCATCGGTTTTGCACGAACGTCCTCCGGACGACACAGACCCACAGGGCTTTCGTGACACCATAGCACTAGCCCGCAGGGCTTTCGTGACTTACCGATAGCAAGCGCAGCGCAGCTGTCGGACTCAGCCCCCGCGCAGCGCAGAGCGCTGCACCACCACCACCCCGACCAGCGCCCGAGAGGGCGCACCACTACTCAAAAAAAGTTGCATAAATGCAGTTGTGAAATAATGTAGCACTACTCATCTTTGCTACAAATCAGTTGGGAAAGATGGGAAGCTACTTTTACTTATACTACCACATTGTCATCGTGGTCGATAAACGTGAGAACGTAATCACAGAAAATAATGAACAAAGATTGTACGACTATATAGGTGCATTTTTTAGAAACCGACAATCGCATTTAGTAATCGTAAATGGTGTTGAAGATCACTTACACTTACTCGTTTCATTACATCCTACAAAATGTCTGTCTGATATTATGCGCGACTTGAAAACTGCTACCAATAAATTTATTAAAGAGGAAAAGCTATTTCCAAAATTCAAGAAATGGCAAAACGGTTATGCGGCATTTAGTGTTAGCCACTATAAAGTGGATACCATTCGAAACTATATTGCTCGCCAAAAACAACACCATTCCAAAACAAAAGTGGAAACAGAATACAAAGCAATTCTCGATGCTCATCAACTAAGCTATAATCCCAATGATGTATTTGGTGATAACCCCATAAACTAAAATCCGTACCTTACCATTTAAAATTTACAATTTACCTCGTCTTACGCCGAGGCAGGCAACTCATAACTCACAACTCATAACTCACAACTTAA
>CAJBVG010000202.1 GCA_903958995.1 uncultured bacterium
TAATATATTAAAACCTGCCTTGGCTCGTGGAGAGTTAAGGGCAATAGGAGCAACGACCCTAAATGAATATCAAAAATATTTCGAAAAGGATAAAGCTTTAGAGCGTCGTTTTCAAAAAGTAAATGTAGAAGAACCAGATACTGAAGATGCGATTTCTATTTTACGTGGATTAAAAGAACGTTACGAAACACATCATAAAGTTCGTATTAGAGATGAAGCGATTATTGCTTCGGTAGAATTATCACAACGTTATATTTCCGATCGTTTCTTACCCGACAAAGCCATTGATTTAATGGATGAAGCGGCTTCTAAATTGCGTTTAGAAATGGATTCGGTACCAGAAGCATTAGATGAAATTGAACGTAAAATTATGCAATTGGAAATTGAGCGTGAAGCTATAAAACGTGAGGGTGATGATAAGAAATTATCCATATTGAATGAAGAAATTGCGAACATGAGTGAGGATCGTAATGAGTTTCGTGCAAAATGGTCGTCGGAAAAACAATTGGTAAATGCCATACAAGAACAATTGAATGCCATTGAACAATTTAAATTAGAAGCTGACCAAGCGGAGCGTAGTGGTGATTATGGGAAGGTTGCAGAAATTCGTTATGGAAGAATTAAAGAAGCAGAGACCAAAGTAGAATCATTGAAGAAAGAGCTTTCTGAAAATTCATCTCGAATTATGAAAGAAGAAGTGACAGCAGAAGATATTGCGGCAGTAGTATCACGTTGGACAGGCATTCCTTTAAACAAAATGATAGAGAGTGAGCGTGAGAAATTAATTCACTTGGAAGAGGAATTACATACCCGTGTTGTTGGACAAGAAGAAGCTATAGAAGCCATAGCAGATGCGGTTCGTAGAAGCAGGGCAGGTTTGCAAGATAAAAAACGTCCTATTGGTTCGTTCATCTTTTTAGGAACAACTGGTGTTGGTAAAACAGAATTAGCGAAAGCATTAGCAGACTTTTTATTTAATGATGATAATGCGATGACCCGTATCGACATGTCGGAATACCAAGAACGTCATGCAGTATCACGCTTAATTGGTGCGCCTCCGGGATATGTAGGTTATGATGAAGGTGGGCAGTTAACAGAAGCGGTTCGTAGAAGACCATTCTCAGTGATTTTGCTCGATGAGATTGAAAAAGCTCATCCCGATGTGTTTAATATTTTATTGCAAGTATTGGATGACGGACGATTAACCGATAATAAAGGGAGAGTGGTGAATTTTAAAAACACCATCATCATCATGACTTCTAATATTGGTGCGCATATCATACAAGATGAGTTTGCATTGTTAACGGATTTGAATAGAGACGAAGTGATTGCAAAAGCAAAAACTGAAGTGTTCGATTTATTAAAACATACTATTCGTCCGGAGTTTTTGAATAGAATAGATGAGGTGATTATGTTCAATCCTTTAACAAGAGATGAAGTAAAAGAAATTGTGATGATGCAGTTTAAAGGGATTCAACATAATGTTGCGGAAATGGGTATCGATTTAAGTGCTACCGAAGAAGCGATTGACTGGTTATCTCAATTAGGCTACGACCCACAATTTGGTGCTCGTCCGCTGAAAAGAGTATTGCAGAAAAAAGTCTTAAATGAGCTCTCTAAATATATTTTATCAGGTAAAGTGAGTAAAGATTCATCGATTCTGTTGAAATGCACTTCAAGTCACGAGTTATATTTCGAGAATACTGTCTCTAAAGAGGCAATCGAAGCGTAATAATCTTGTGATTCTTAAGAATGAATTGTTGATATGGCAGGTATTTTTTATATTGCTTATTCAACAATTCATTTTTTATGAGAAAAATTGTACTCAGTATTGCCATAATTCTACCAATCCTTGGTTTTTCACAAAATCAACGTCGATTAGTTTCGCCTGTATTACCCAGTGCGGTTAAACAAGCAGAATATAATACCAGAACAAATTTCCCGAGTTTTTTAAAGTTCGATTTATCAAAAGCTCCAGCAGCAATATCGAATACAGAGAGTAACGATTGGGCAACAACTATTTTCCCTTTACGTTCTGCCGATCATTTAGTGTTTAAATCGGTTAAACAAGATCAATCACAAAAAATCTACAAGTACCAACAAACTTTTGAAAATGTACCGGTGGAGTATGCCATCTTAAACATCAAAGAACTAAATGGTAAAATAGCATCTATTACTGGCGACTTTCATGCGGGACTTACTGTTTCGAATACGAATTCTATTTCAACAATCGAAGCATTAACATTTGCAAAATCAGCAGTGCCTGCTGAAGTATATAAATGGGAGCGTAAGCAAGAGGAGTTGGAGTTGAAAAAAGCTTTGAACAAGCCCGATTTTTCTTTCGATCCGAAATCTACATTAGTAATTCTTCCAATCGAAAAAAATAATACCAAAGAATTTAAATATGCATACAAGCTCGACATCTTTACACATAAGCCCTTGTCGAGATATAATGTTTATATCGATGCACAAACAGGTGAAGTATTAAAGAAAGTATCTACTATTTGTTCAATTGATGTGAAGAGTACTGCCAATACGAGATATGTTGGTGTAAAAAATATCCAATCTGATAGTATTGCACCAACAAATTTTATACTTCGAGAGAATAATCGTAAAGGGAGAGGAATGCAAATTGAAACAGTTGATTGCAATTCTCTATATGAAGGTGATGCAGTTGATTTTACTAGTTTATCTAAAGTATGGAGCATGACGAATGCTGCGAAAGATGAGGCCGCATTGGATTGCCACCATGCAGCAGAAAGCACATACGATTTTTATTATGATAGTTTAAACCATAATTCATTTGATGGTGCTGGATCAAAGATGATGCAATATGTACATTATGATCAGAATTATTTTAATGCATTCTGGACAGGCTCATACTCTTGCTACGGAGATGGTACAGCAGACCCATTAACTTACATAGATGTAGTTGCACATGAGTTAACTCATGGTGTTACACAATATACAGCTGGCTTAGATTACGAATCGGAATCCGGTGCATTAAACGAATCGTTTAGTGATGTATTTGGAACTGTTGTAGAATTCAATACACTCGGAGCTGCGAATGCTTCATGGAATATAGGTGCTCGTTCGTTCACCTTACGCGACATGTCGAATCCACTTCGTTTTAATAACCCCGATACTTATGGAGGTGCAGCTTGGACAAATACAGTAGGCTGTATTCCTGATGGAGGAAATGATTATTGTGGGGTACATAATAATTCTGGTGTTCAGAATTTTTGGTTTTATGTGCTTGCTCATGGTGATACTGGTGTAAATGATTTAAAAAATCCTTATTCAGTTGTAGGTATCGGAATGAATAAAGCTGCACGTATAGCTTTTAAAAATTTAAGAGATTACTTAACACCACAATCTAATTTTGCTGATGCTCGAAGAGGATCTGTAGAAGCAGCCATTGATTTGTTCGGAGTAAACTCTCAAGAAGTACAATCGGTAATGAATGCTTGGTATGCAGTAGGTGTGGGCAAAGCATATACATTTTTGCCAGATATTGAATTTCATGTAAAGACTGTTTTATGTGCGCCAAATAGTATGGTAGAGTTTGTGAATGTAACGGGTAATGGAGAAACATATTTGTGGGATTTTGGTGATGGAGCAACTTCAACAGATGAAAATCCTTCGCACATTTACACTTCAATTGGATCGTATCATGTAATACTTATTGCTACGAACGTAAATGGTAGTGATACCTTAGTACAATCAAATTTAATCAACATATTTATTGATGCACCGAAAGCAAGTACTTGTGCGGTGAATATGCTAAACCCAATTGGCACAACCGGAATTTATAGAGTAGAATTTGGAGGAATTGATAATCCTAGTCCAGGTCCAAAGGATGAAAACCCTTACATGGATTTTAACTGTTACCGTGCAACAGTAGCTCGATCAGCTTGGTTCCCGATGAAGATTACCACTTTTAACACAAGTCCTGTATTTACTCGTGTTTATATTGATTGGAATAACAACGGTGCTTTTGATGTTCCTCAAGAATTGGTAATGTCTACTGACAATACTTTACAATATCATTATGATACGGTTTATGTACCAAGTTCTGCGGTACCAAATATTCCTTTGCGTATGCGAGTAGTTTCTGCAAAACTTACTAATAATACTCCCGATGTTTTATGCAGTGGATTAAGAAACGGACAAATAGAAGACTATTCCGTAATAGTTACTACTGGAGCAGGTTTAACATTTGAAGAATCCATTTCATTTGATGTTTATCCAAACCCAGCACAAAGTACACTTACCATTAACTCTTCGGATGATCAACAAGAATTTATCTTATTCGATTTATATGGAAGAAAAGTGCTGATGGATAGTTTTAGAAAATCTACCAATATTAATGTTAGTTTGTTACCAGGAGGTTTATATATCCTTCAAGTAAAAATTGGTAAAGAAATCATCACTAAAAAAATAGCCTTAAACTAATCTTATCATAGTGGATATATTTTTAGAATTCTTAAGGCAAGGTTTTTTTCATATCCTCGATTTTCAAGGATTAGATCATTTGTTTTTTCTATTAGTGATTGGCGTTATTTATAGCCTTCGCGATTGGAAATCATTATTGTGGGTATTAACAGCGTTTACACTAGCACACTCTTTGAGTCTGGCATTATCGCTATTCAATGTTATTAATATTAACATGAAATACATTGAATTCTTAATACCAGCGACCATATTTTTTACCTGTGTTGAAAATATATTTTTTCTTTCCGTCAATAAATACCGTGTTTTATTTGCTGGATTATTCGGATTAGTACATGGCCTTGGTTTTTCTAGCTATCTAAAAGAAATATTTTTAGGGATGAATTTTAATTTGTTTCAAACCTTATTGCCCTTTAACATCGGAATTGAAGTTGCCCAAATTTTAATAATTAGTGTGTTGCTTGTAGGCTTACATTTCTTTTATAAGTTGAAATTAATACAGCCATGTAATGTTATACGATTAGTGAGTGCATTTATAGGAGTGCAAGCGATTGTATGGATGATAGAGCGTTTCCCTTTTTAACCCATAACCCAATATTAATGATAAAGAAATTCACCCTCGTTTGTTCTCTTTTAGTAATCGCATTAGTTGCGAATTCACAAGGAACATATAATAATTCTAAGTTTCATCAATTAGAAGAATGGTGGCCAACACCAAATGAGTATAGAAATGGAGCAGGTGCTCCTGGGCATTCGTACTGGCAACAGAAAGCCGATTACGATATTGCTGTTACTTTAGATGATGATAAGCAAACGATTACTGGTTCTGAGAAAATTACGTATACTAACAATTCTCCAGATGCTTTAACCTATTTATGGTTACAGCTCGATCAAAATATTTACAAAAAAGGATCGATGACAGATTTGACGAGTACTCGTGATGATATTCAAAGCATGGGCTTTGGTGGTTATAATTTTATGTACAATGATTTTAATGGTGGGTTTGATATCGAGTATGTAAAAGATGGCAAAGGCACAACATTGAAATATACAATCGTAAATACGATGATGCGAGTGGACTTGCCTGCAAGTTTGAAAAAAGGGGAGCAGTATGTATTACAAATTAATTGGAAATATAAAATCAACAATACTAAAACGAATGGTGGAAGAAGTGGAGCAGAGTATTTTGAAGAAGATAAAAACTGGATAGATTTAATTGCACAATGGTATCCGAGAATGTGTGTTTATAATGATGTACAAGGTTGGAACCACAAGCAATTTATTGGAGGTGGGGAGTTTGCTACTTGCTTTGGTGATTATAATGTATCAATCACTGCACCAGCAGACCATGTAGTTACGGCTACAGGCGTTTTGCAAAATCCTAATGATGTATTAAAACCAGAATGGAAAAACAGATTAGCTAAAGCAAAAACTGCTGATAAACCTGTTATTATTATTACTCAGCAAGAAGCTACTGAAAATGAAAAGTCGAGAGCTAAGGGCACTAAAACTTGGAAATTCTCAGCAGATAATGTTCGTGATTTCGCTTGGGCATCATCTCGTAAATTTATTTGGGATGCCATGAATGTAAGAGTAGGCAATAAAGATATTATGGCAATGTCGTTTTACCCTAAAGAAGGAAATCCATTGTGGGAGAAATATTCAACACATTCTATTGCACATACATTAAAAGTATATTCTCGCTATACCGTGAATTATCCTTACCCTGTAGCCATTTCAGTAAATGGCCCTGTTGGTGGGATGGAATACCCAATGATTTGTTTTAATGGACCTCGTCCAGAGAAAGATGGAACGTATTCTTCAAGAACAAAGTATGGTTTAATTTCTGTGGTCATTCACGAAGTCGGACATAATTTCTTCCCGATGATTATTAATTCTGATGAACGTCAATGGGCATGGATGGATGAAGGTTTAAATACATTTTGCCAATATTTAGCGGAACAAGAATGGGAAGAAAAATATCCATCAGGTAGAGGCGAAGCACGCAAAATTGTTGGGTATATGTCGGGAGATAAAGCAACATTAGATCCTATTATGACTAATGCAGAGTCGGTATTACA
>CAJBVG010000203.1 GCA_903958995.1 uncultured bacterium
TGATAAACAGAACTTGTTTTTAATGGCTTTTTCTTTTTTATAGGATCTTCAAAACCATAAGCTTTTTCAAAAAGAATATGTTCATCATAACTGATTAATACAGTTCCATGAAAATTTTGATGTTCGGCTATTCCTTGAAAAAACGCATCAATTTTTTTGCTCTTATTTTCAAAGGCAATCTTATCGTATGGACGGTCGGGTTCTTCAAGTTTTACTTTCGCAACCTTTCCCGTTTTATCTCCACATGCCAATATAAATAGGCATGTACAGAGTAATAGCACTCTTTTCATTTGTATTATGCCTCCTTAATTTTGTTTTTGAAAAGCGCATAAACAGGAATTCCCATCGCTACAATAATTAATCCTGGCCATGAGTAATTTGGTTTATAAATCAATAAAATAATACAAACTGCAGATGCTAGTATAATGTATAGAATCGGAATTAAGGGATAGCCCATCGCTTTATATGGTCGCTCTGTATTAGGTTGAGTTCTTCTCAACTTAAAAATACCAAGTATGGTTAAGATGTAAAATAACAATACAGCGAAAACTACATAATCTAATAGGTCGCCGTACGAACCAGATAAACATAATAAACATGCCCAAATACATTGGTAAACTAATGCATTGCCCGGCACACTATTCTTATTTAATTTAGACATTCCCGAAAAGAATAAACCATCTTTTGCTGTCGCATAGTATACTCGTGCACCTGAAAGAATGCATCCATTGTTGCAACCAAAAGTAGATATCATAATTAGAACGGCCATCAATAAGGTTGCACCTGGTCCGCCAATGGCTTCAGCTACTGCGGCAGCTACACGATCATTCGTAGAAAATTGAATTCCTCTACTCATTACATCAACTCCATTAGGATCACCGTGTAATGGAAGAACTAATAAATAAACCACATTCATTAAGATATAAATGACCGTTACTAATGAAGTACCGATGACCATACTTAGTACTAAATTTCGTTTTGGATTTTGAATTTCATCACCTGAGAAACCAATATTGTTCCATGCATCACTAGAAAAAAGCGAACCTACCATGGCTACACCTATTGCAGGAACGATACCCCAAGAAACAATATTCTCAAAAGTAAACACTCCGTTAAGGTCTTTCTTTGCTGCCGTCGCCGACCACATGTCTGAGAAGTTAGCATGTGCTACATCATAATTAATACCAAATAATAAGCCAACAAGTATTAATCCGAATAGTGCCACAATTTTAGTACTACCAAAAACATTCTGAATTAATTTTCCATTTTTCACACCTTTTGAATTAATAAAAGTGAGAAGTACAATACTTAGAATGGCGAGCACTTGTACCGTGCTTATTTTAAAACTGCCAAGTTTTAGCAGTACATTATCTTCAGAAATTAGTTGAGGAAGTAAAACGCCTGTATATTTCGCGAACGCAACTCCAACTGCAGCAATTGTTCCAGTTTGAATCACTAAAAATAATGTCCAAGCATATAGAAATGCAACGGGCTTGCCCCATGCTTCTCTCAAATACACGTATTGCCCACCAGCTTTTGGGAACATACTCGCTAGTTCACCGTAGCTAATTGCCCCTGCGATAGTAATAAACCCCGTTATTAACCATATTAATAATAGCCAACCACTAGAACCAACTTGTCTAGCAATGTCGGAACTTACTATAAAGATTCCTGAACCAATCATCGTTCCA
>CAJBVG010000204.1 GCA_903958995.1 uncultured bacterium
GCAGATATACTAGTTGAGGATTGTGTGTTAATTGAACTAAAATCAGTCGAAAAATTGCATGGTATTCACTTTACCCAAACCTATTCTTATATTAAATTATTAAATATTAAATTAGGCTTGCTTATTAACTTTAATGAATCATTACTTAAAAATGGAATCAAAAGAGTAGTAAACAAAATATAATGCTCTTTGCTCCTTTGCCCCTTTGCGTGAAATAAAAACCAACTATGAAAATTACTTTCTTCGGCCACTCTTGTTTCCTACTGGAAACATCAACATCGAAAATTTTATTCGATCCATTCATTACTCCAAACGAACGAGCGAAGCATATTGATGTAGACAAAATTGAGGCGGATTACATCTTACAATCGCATGGGCATGTAGATCACTTTGTAGATTTACCAGGAATTGCAAAAAGAACCGGAGCCATGGTAGTATCCTCTTGGGAAATTACCGAATGGTTAAAAAAGAAAGGTATTGAAAATGTTCACCCGATGAATATTGGTGGTTCTTGGACTTTCCCTTTCGGTAAGGTGAAAATGGTGTTTGCTGCACATTCCAATTCCCTACCCGACGGAAGTTATGGTGGCGTAGCTGCTGGGTACATCATAGAAGCAGACAGCAAGCGTATCTTCTATGCTGGAGATACCGGGCTCAATCAGGATATGAAACTCATAGGGGAGTACTGGACACCCGATGTTGCACTATTGCCTATTGGCGACAATTTCACGATGGATGTGGATGATGCCGTAATTGCATCTGACTTTATTCAATGCAATGAAATTATCGGAATGCACTTCGATACCTTCGGTTATATTGAAATTAACCATTCGGAAGCTATTCGCAAATTCGAAATCCGTAATAAAACATTGCATTTAATGGAAATAGGCTCAACAATTGAGATTTAACCCAACATTAACGGATTAACACATTAACATATTAACATATTATCCTTACCTTTGCGGCATCATGCAAAAAGTAAGAAATATAGCAATTATTGCCCATGTCGATCACGGGAAAACCACTTTAGTGGACAAAATTTTACATCAAACGAACCTTTTTAGAGATAATCAGGCAACTGGCGATCTTATCTTAGATAGCAACGATTTAGAGCGTGAACGTGGTATTACCATCGTTTCAAAGAACGTTTCGGTACGTTATAAAGACTACAAAATCAACATTATTGATACTCCTGGTCACGCCGACTTTGGCGGTGAAGTAGAGCGTGTATTGAAAATGGCTGATGGGGTATTATTATTGGTGGATGCTTTTGAAGGTGCAATGCCTCAAACGCGTTTCGTAACTCAAAAGGCACTTTCCTTAGGATTAAAGCCAATTGTGGTTATCAATAAGGTAGATAAAGAAAATTGCCGTCCAATAGAAGTTCAGGAATCTATTTTCGAATTATTCTTCAACTTAGAAGCTACAGAAGATCAGTTGGATTTTCCAACCATCTACGGTTCTTCTAAACAAGGTTGGATGAGTACCGACTTCAATAATATTACTGAAGACATCACTCCGTTATTGGATGCTGTATTAGAGTATATCCCAGAGCCGGTAGAAAACCCAGGTACATTACAAATGCAAATTACCTCTTTAGATTATTCATCTTTCGTAGGTCGTATTGCTATTGGTCGTGTAGCACGTGGTACCATTAAAGAAAACATGCCAGTTTCATTAATGAAAAAAGATGGCAAAGTTGTAAAATCAAGAATTAAGGAGTTATATACTTTCGAAGGTTTAGGAAAAGTGAGAGTGGAAGAAGTACATAACGGTGATATTTGTGCTGTTGTTGGTATTGATGGTTTTGATATTGGTGATACAATTGCCGATTTCGAAAATCCAGAGCAATTAGCTGTCATTAAAATCGATGAGCCTACGATGAACATGTTGTTTACTATTAACAACTCTCCGTTCTTCGGTAAGGAAGGTAAATTTGTTACCTCTCGTCACTTACGTGATCGTTTAATGAAAGAGATGGAGAAAAACTTAGCACTTCGCGTTGAAGAGTCGGGTTCTCCAGATTCATACTTAGTTTACGGTCGTGGTATTCTTCACTTGTCAGTATTAATCGAAACGATGCGTCGTGAAGGTTACGAAATGCAAGTTGGTCAACCTCAAGTTATCATTAAAGAAATTGATGGTAAGAAATGTGAGCCAGTTGAAACATTAATTGTAGACGTACCAGGTGAAGTAGCAGGTAAGGTTATTGAATTAGTAACTCAACGTAAAGGTGATTTATTAGTGATGGAACCTAAAGGCGATTTACAACATTTAGAATTCGAAATCCCAGCTCGTGGTATTATCGGTTTGCGTAATAACGTATTAACAGCAACTGCTGGAGAAGCAATTATGGCTCACCGTTTCAAAGCTTACGAACCATGGAAAGGCGATATCCCACAACGTATGAGTGGTGTATTAATTTCAATGGATAAAGGTAGTGCAACTGCTTACCGTATTGATAAATTACAAGATAGAGGTAGATTCTTTGTGAATCCAGGTGAAGAAGTTTACCAAGGAATGATCATCGGTGAAAACAGTAGAGAAACTGATATGACCGTGAACATTACTGAAGGAAAACAATTAACCAACTTCCGTACTACTAGTAAGGATGATGCAACTCGTATCGCTCCAGCTACTAAATTCTCATTAGAGGAAGCAATGGAATATATCCAAGCAGATGAGTACGTAGAGGTTACTCCAGTATCAATGCGTTTGCGTAAAATCTACTTAACGGAGATCGAAAGAAATCAAAAGAAGAAACAAGGACAATAGTCTTTACTGGTAGCTGGTGAATAGTAACTGGTGACTAGTAATATTATAGAAGAGGGAAGTTTGTTTAGACAGGCTTCCCTTTTTTTATTTCTAGGCATTCCCTTTTTAATTTAATTTATTTAATTTGTACCAGTCACCAGTCACCAGTCACCAGTTACCAATTACCAATAACCAATTACCATTCACTAGCTACTAGTCACCATTCACCAATTACCAGTTACCATCCATGGAATTATACGAAATCTACCAATCTCACCCATACATTTCTACCGACACTAGAAGTATTGCAAAAGACTCTATCTTTTTTGCTTTGAAAGGTGAAAACTTTAATGGGAATACCTTTGCCGAAAAAGCATTGGCAGCAGGTGCAGCGTATGTAGTAATTGACGAGAAAGAGTATCAATTAAATGATCGTTGTATTTTAGTGAAAGATGTGCTTACTGCTTTGCAAGACTTAGCGAAGCATCATCGCGCTCAACTTAACATTCCATTTATAGGCATTACAGGTTCGAACGGGAAAACAACTTCAAAAGAATTGTTGCACGCTGTGTTGAGTAGAAAATATAAAACGCTTGCTACAAAAGGGAATCTCAATAATCATATCGGTGTACCGCTAACTATTCTTAGTATTACTAATGATATTGAAATGGCTATAATCGAGATGGGTGCAAACCATCAACTCGAAATAGAATTCTTATCCAATATTGCTAATCCAGATTTTGGTTTAATATGCAATGTTGGCAAAGCACACTTAGAAGGCATGGGTGGTTTTGAAGGTGTGAAAAAAACCAAGAAAGAATTATACGACCACATTCGTACTCACAATGGAATTGCATTTGTAAATGCAGATGATATAAACTTGATGGAGATGAGTGCAACAGTAGAGAAAAAAGAATATTTTGGTTCTAATGCTAATGCGCGTGTGAGTGGAAGAATAGTATCGTCAGATCCATTTTTATCAATCGAAATAAAATTAAAAAACGATGCACAATTCACAAGCATCAATTCACAATTGGTAGGCGATTATAATTTGAATAATATCTTAGCAGCCATTTGCATTGGTGATTATTTTGAAGTGCCATTGTCTGAAATGATTGCTGGTATTGAATCTTACGCCCCTAGTAACAATCGTTCGCAAGCGGTAAAAATGGGAAGTAATGATGTGATACTCGATGCATACAATGCGAATCCGAGTAGCATGAGTGCTGCGATTCATAATTTTGTAAAACTAAATGCTTCGAATAAAGTAATGATCTTAGGCGACATGTTCGAAATGGGTGAGGAGAGTATGCGCGAACATTTAGCAATGATAGAACTCGTTCATCAATTAAAATTTGAACATGTTATTTTTGTTGGAAAAGATTTTTATGCTTGCAAGAAATATGAATTTCAGTTTTTCGAAACTACGGAAGAAGCGAAAGATTATCTATCGCAAAACAAACCAACAAGCAGTATGATTTTAGTAAAAGGTTCTAGAGGAATGAAGCTCGAATTATTAACGAGCGAATTGAATGGGTAATTGAATTTATTTTTTCTCTACTCTTACACCAATATCTTCTACACCCAGCAATGGGTTATCTCTCATGTTTTGTTCGATGCTAAATGAGTAAACACCTTTGCGAGGGAACTTCACATTCTCCATAACTTTTATTTGATTCGAGAAAATATCTCCTAAGCCAGAGCCTAACCATTTTCCATCGGCTTCTGCCAATTTAAATTCTAATCGTTGTGTTTCTGCTTTTGCCTTAGGGCCTTGAATGGTAAACAGAACAAACAGGTTTGAGTATTTATACAAACCTGTATGTCTGATGTTGAAATAAACGTTATGTTCTGTAGTCGTATCGTTAACCTCTAAATAAAATGTAGGCTTCTGATTAATGTGCCAAGCATTGTCTTTTAGGTTTTGATAATCTTCAAACACACGCTTCTGATCGCACGCTGTAATAAATAACGTGGAGATAAAAAGCAATATGTAAGCACTACGTTTCATTATTTTTTTGGTCTATTGTTTTGTGGTGGTCTGTTTGGGTTGTTCGGATTTCCACCTTCGTTATTTTTGGGTGCACTCATATTAACAGCTCCTTCAGTTCCTCCAGTATTATTTGGATTGTTTGGTTTGCGATTATTGTTATTGCGCTTATTGCGGTTATTGTTATTGTTGCTTTTCTTCTTACGATTACGTTCGTCCATACGAGTCAAAGAATCCTGGCCAACAACGTTTTCATAATCCAATACTTTCTCAACCAATTTTGGAACAATAATTACGTCTGATAAATCTTCAGGGTACTCATTGTTTTTATTCATCGCAATAATGGCATTCACTCTACTGACGTGCAATGGAATCCATGCTTCATCATGACGATAGCTAAACCACATCATCCTTTTAAAGATGTCGGATTTTTGCAAGTAAGCAGAACCACGTTTAGTTTTAATTTCTTTGATATCCTCTGGGAAATCTTTTAACGCATCCATATACGTATCCAACTCATAATTTAAACAGCACTTCAACTTACCACATTGACCGGCAAGTTTCAAGGTGTTTAAAGAAAGGTTTTGATAACGAGCAGCCGAAGTACTTACCGTTTTAAAATCGGTTAGCCAAGTAGAACAGCATAGCTCTCTACCACATGAACCAATACCGCCTAAACGACTTGCTTCTTGGCGCATACCAATTTGGCGCATCTCAATGCGTACTT
Organism: uncultured bacterium; assembly: GCA_903958995.1. Lineage (GTDB taxonomy): Bacteria > Bacteroidota > Bacteroidia > Sphingobacteriales > Sphingobacteriaceae > CAJBVG01. Next base: position 5,472 of record CAJBVG010000204.1, read on the forward strand.
TAAATTCTTCAGCAAGTTTTTTAATCAACTCACGAAAATCGACACGATCTTCTGCTGTATAGTAAAAAGTAGCTTTGGTTTTATCACCTTGATAATCGACATCGCTTAATTTCATACCAAGCTTAAGCTCGATAATAATTTTGCGGGCACGATGCATAGTTTCGTACTCCAAGCCTTTGGCTAGTTTCCATTTTTCTACATCTACTGTGCTAGCCTTGCGATACAATTTCTTGATTTCGGGAGCATCTACCGCTATACCTCGCTTTTTCATTTGCATTCGAACCAATTCCCCGGTCATTGTGATATGGCCAACATCGTAGCCTCCGGTTCCTGATTCGACACAGACTAATTCGCCTGCTTCTACATATATATTGTCGGTGTTTCGATAAAAATCTTTACGTGAGCCTTTAAATCTCACTTCAAGTATATTAAATGCTTTGTAGTTTGCAGGCATGTCTACGTTTGAAAACCAATCGTATACATCTAGCTTACTACATCCTCCTCCCGTCATACAAGAACCATTGCTCTTACATCCTGCCGGCACACACCCACCACTTGAACATGATCCACATCCCATAATTTCAATTTTTGTTTAATATGCGAATTTACATTTTTCTTTGCAAATCCTTCATCACTTGTACGGAAAGGTCTAAAAATACGATTTTAGGGTTCGCATTCCGCTCAATATGATAGATAGCCTTCTCTAAATGCCCAATAATATAGGGTGCATTTAGAGTATTAATAATAGAAGCCATCTTCGGCAATTCGAAGAATTTGCTCTCAAAGCGGATAATTTCTGTTGCTGATGCATTATAAGTTAAGCAATCGCGAATAACCTGCAAGCCAAACCTCAACATATTTTTTTGATTCTCTCTGCCAAATGCCGCTATGGCAATCTGGTCAATCAAATGCTGAATTTCAATTCCTTTACGTGCATAGCAAAGTCGGAACCACTGCACAAATACTTCCTCTAAGTTGTTTTCTTCTAACAACATGAGGTTAATGCCCGCTTGCATACTTCCATCTGCTAAATAGGCGTAACGCGCTGCGGCATGTTCTTCACAATCCATCTCCAATAAATGAGCTTTGATCTCTTCATCGCTAAATTTCCCAATTTTTACCAATTGAGTACGCGATAAAATGGTGTTGATGATTTGATCGTATTGCTCTGCCACCAAAATGAACAAAGTCTTTTCAGGTGGTTCTTCAATTAGTTTTAATAAAGTATTACCAGTGGCGCCCAAATATTCAGGTAGCCACATAATGAGTACTTTGAAATCAGCCTCGTATGATTTGTAGCTTAAACGCTTAATAATATCATGGCATTCGGCAATATTGATGTTGGGCTGTTTGTTTTCTGCTTGCAACTGGTCAGTCCACTCATCAATACCCATAAATGGAGAAGCTAATAAGGCCTCTCTCCATTCTTTTATATATACCGTACTTACCTCATCCGCTTTTTTGGTGATAAACGGGTAGCTAAAATGTAAGTCGGGGTGTATTAATTTATTGTATTTACGACAAGATGGGCATTCGCCACAAGAATCATTGTTAATTCTGTTGGTGCAATTTAAGTATTGAGCATAGGCCACTGCTAGGGCTAAACTTCCGCTACCACTCTGACCTAGAAATAATTGCGCATGACTTACTCGCCCTTCGTTAATGGAACGAATGAGCCTTTCTTTCACTTCTGCATGTCCTGGGATTTCACTAAATAACATGTCGCAATTTATAAAATTTAAAATTCGTTTCCATCCCTTATCTTTGTAAAATGGGAAGATGGTTAGCACTCGATATTGGGTCGAAAAGAACTGGGATAGCCGTAACCGATCCGTTAAGGATTATCGCGACTGCCCTCGACACCGTACCGACTAAAGAATTGGTTCCATTTTTAAAAAACTATTTCCTTACCGAGCAGGTCGACATCGTTGTGGTAGGTGAACCGAAACAAATGGATAATTCCCCATCAGAATCGGCCGGCATGATTAATAAGGAAATTGAAAAGTTAAAAAAGGCTTTTGTGGAAATCAATATTCATCGGGTGGATGAACGCTTTACTTCGAAAATGGCTTCGCAAGTAATTGCACAAAGTGGCAAGACAAAAAAAGAACGACAAAAAAAAGAATTAATCGATACCGTAAGTGCAACTATTATTTTGCAGTCTTATATGATGTCGAACCAATAAGAATATGATTTTACCAATTATCGCATACGGCGATCCCGTATTAAGAAAAGTAGGAAGAGATATCGATAAAGATTATCCTCATTTATCGCAAGTAATTGCCGACATGTTTGAAACCATGTACCACGCTAGAGGTGTTGGCTTGGCAGCTCCACAAGTGGGCTTAGATATACGTTTATTTATTATCGATGCTTCGCCTTTTGATGATGATGAAGACGATCGTCCGGAACTTAAAAATTTCAAGAAAATATTTATTAATGCTTACATCACCGATGAGTCAGGAAACGAATGGCCTTTCAACGAAGGTTGCTTAAGTATACCAGAAATCAGAGAAGATGTTAATCGTTTATCTCATATTAAAATTACGTATCAGGACGAAAATTTTGTGTCTCATGAAGAAGACTATTCAGGAATTCTTGCTCGTATTATTCAACATGAATATGATCATATCGAAGGCAAATTATTTGTCGATAAAATTTCACCAATAAAGAAAAGACTAATTGCTAAAAAATTAGAAGCCATTACTCGCGGCATGGTGAAACCCGATTATAAAATGAAGTACCCAGCGGTTTCGAAAAAACGCAGATAATTTGCTAATGTGCCAATTAGCCAATAAACATTGGCACATTAGCACATTGACTAATTAGCACATTATTTATAGGGATCGTTTTTAAAAGAAATCTTCCCCTGATTCAACAGGTGCATAAACTGATTTATTTTTACCACATCGAGTAATGGGTTGTAGCGGTCTTGCCCTTTCCAGTAAAGCTTTTCAGACTGTTGTTGGAAATAATATTTTGTGTTCTGTGCACCATCCCATGTCATAGCAGAACTTAATGCCATCATTAAACTTTCATCTAAATTGCGTTTCGCAATCATCAAATCATCATCAGGTAATCGCAGTTTTATAAAAGCTTGCTTAAACTGCTCAATGGTTGCATATGGGAAAATATAAATCATCGGCAAATTAATGGCATCCATCTTTAATTTGAAGATGGCACTTAAGGAATTGCCTTGTAAATTTTCAGGAATAACGAGCTCTTGTTTTTTGTATCCTAAACAAGAAATTTGAATAGTGTCTCCAACACTAACCACTAATGAGAAATATCCTCTCATATCGGTATAAGTGCCTTTGTATTTTCTAGAAATGTTAATGATGTTTACGAAGGGGAGAGCTTCTAAACTATCTGCATGTATTACCACTCCTGAAAATTGTACTAGCTTTTTATCTTGTGCAGACGATGTTGAAATACTAACCGCAACAACAAAAAAAAGTAGGAAGAAAAACTTCTTATTCATAAAGTAATACATGCAAATAGAGCTGAAACGCTAAAATTAGCTTCTTAGTCTTTCAGGTAATATAGCATTGGGATCATCCATATCTGTAATGTTGATCGCTTCTACTGAATTTATTTCTGGGATTGTGCGCTTTAATGCTTGCTCAACACCAGCTTTTAAAGTCATGATACTCATCGGACAAGATCCGCAAGCACCTAATAACTTAAGCTTTACTACCATGTCTTCAGTTACTTCATGTAAAGCAACGTTACCACCATCAGCTTCTAAATATGGTCTGATTTGATCAAGTGCATTTTCAATGCGCTCAATTAATTCTGTGTTTACTTGACTCATTTTTAAATATTTTATTCAAAGTTAATATTATTTATAACAATTCTAATTAAGAACAGTTTCTCTTGGTGTAGAATTTAATATTGCTATTTGTTGAGCAACACCAGAAACGATGCTTTGGAATGCCTTAGCGGTTGGGTGAGCATCATTTAAGATGATTGGTTCACCAATTTCCCCAGCTTCACCAACAGCTTGTACCAATGGAATTTCTCCTAAAAAGGCTACTTCAATCTGCTGAGCAAGTTTACGGCCGCCTTCTTTACCGAATAAATAGTATTTGTTATCTGGCATTTCTTCTGGAATGAAATAAGCCATGTTTTCTACAATACCTAAAATTGGCACTTCTATGCCTTTCATTTTAAACATCGAAATTCCTTTACGAGTATCGGCTAATGCTACGTTTTGTGGTGTAGTAACGATAACTGCCCCAGTAATTGGGAAGTTTTGCGCTAAAGTGATGTGTACATCACCAGTTCCTGGAGGCGTATCAACAATTAGGTAATCCAATTCACCCCAGTTTGCATCTTGGAATAATTGACGTAAGGCTGTAGTTACCATAGGGCCTCTCCAAGGAATAGCTTGGTTAGGATCGGTAAAAAACCCAATCGACAATAATTTTACTCCATATTTTTCAATTGGTAATAAGCTAATTTTTTCACCTTCTTTTTCTGCAGCCGGACGAGCACCTTCTAAGTGAAACATCATTGGAATAGATGGTCCGTAGATGTCGGCATCAATTAAACCAACTTTTGCACCTTGCTTACTTAAGCCAATAGCTAAGTTTACTGCTACAGTTGATTTCCCAACACCTCCTTTACCTGAGGCAACAAGAATGATGTTTTTAATATTCGGGTAATTGTTTAATCCTTCTTTTTGAGTAACTCTAGAAGTCATGTTTATTTTCACAACGGCGTCTTTGCTAACAAAATGGTGTATTGCATTTACACAAGCATTGTGAATCAATTCTTTTAATGGGCAAGCTGGAGTTGTTAAAATTACACTGAATGAAACTTCATTGTCGTTAATTTTTACATCTTCAATCATGTTTAAAGTAACCAAGTCTTTCTTTAAATCTGGTTCCTCTACGTAGCTTAATGCTTTAAGTATTTCTTCTTTGGTATACATATCGATAAATAGTGATGCAAATGTACCAAAAGAACCCAAAGCAAACCGTATTTGTTTGAATTTTTATGGCTTAATTTAAGTGGATATGACTGCTTTGTAAAGCCACATTGCCTGAAGCATCAACAGCGCGGATGGTAAAGTCTAAGTCGCTGAAACGGTTATCGTTCATTATAATAAAGGTGTCTATGGAAGCATGACTAGAATCGGGGAATTGCTGAGTGAATAGAACCGTTTCATCGGTTGCCAAATTTAAACGCAATGAGATGTCGGCTAATTGATGATTGTCGCTAAAATTGATTTTAAAAAAGGCAGTGTCTCCAAAATTATACACTTGGTGAATAATAGCGGGGAGGATTTTAGTAATCACAGGTAACTCTTTGTCTTTAGGTTCAACAGGGGTATCATCACATGCAATTAATACAGTTGATATAGAGAGCAAAAGGAAAGCTGATAATTTAAAATACTTCATATCGATATACGAGCTAAGTTCGTGCCAAAAAATCAATTATATTCGTCATTTATTAGTTTTACGAGTAAATTCACTTAGGGTTTTCCGAATATGAAAAAAGTACGCATCGCCATCTATAGTTTTATCGGTATTCTCTTTTTGGGTTTTATACTGATATTAACCTTTAGAGAGAGCATCTTAAAAAAGGTGATTGAAAAGGTGATTGCCTCAGAAAAAAGAAAGCATGGCTTAACGATAAAAATAGAGAACGCAAGTTTTGTGGCCTTAACAACAGTAGAAATGAATGGGATGAGTGTGGTTCCAGAAAATCGCGATACCCTTTTGCGCGTTAATCATTTCAAAGTAAGCGTAGCAATTTTGCCTTTATTTATTGGGCATATAAAAATAGATGAACTCATTACTTCAGATGCTGTGCTGAATATCGTGAATAAAGATGGAGTAAAGAATTTCGATTTTCTATTCACGAAAAAAGATAGTACCGATACGGTTAAAAAAGATCGTTCGGGATTAGATTTAGCTGCACTCGCAGATAATGTGATCAATGAGTTATTGTACAAAGTGCCGAACAATATGTCGATTACTAATTGCCGATTGAATGTTGTTGATAATGATTTGAATTTTTCGGTGAATGCGGAAAGTATTAACATCGACGACCATCAATTACGTTCACGATTTGTTCTTAACAATAACGAATCAGTTTGGCATTTAGAAGGAAGTATTCATCCATCAGATAAAAAATTAGATGTACGATTTTTTGCCGAAGGCAAGAAAGTAGAGTTGCCATACTTAGAACAAAAATTAGGATTGAAATTAAACTTCGATACGATATCTACTCGAATGGATAAAATCGAATACAGCTCAGACGAGTTGAAAATTTTTGGCAATTGGTCAATGAAAAATTTACTCGTTAATCATCCTAAAATTTCTCAGAAAGATGTGGTGATACCCAATGCATCAATAGACTGCAATATGTTTATTGGCGAGAAATCAATTTCTATTGACAGTTCTTCTATTGCTTATTTAGGAAACATAAAGGCTAGGCCATTTATAAAATACACCATTGCACCTACAAAAATTTATGAATTAAAATTCGATTCGGAAGAATTACCTGCGCAAGATTTTTTCAATTCGTTTCCTCAAGGTCTATTTGCATCCTTAGAAGGCATTAAAGTGAAAGGCTCGTTAGCATATCATTTAAATTTTTACCTCGATGAAAAGACTCCATGGAAATGCCAGTTTGATTCTGAGTTAAAGAAAAAAGATTTCGGAATTTTGCAATTTGGAGAAACGAATCTCCAAAAAATGAATGGAGATTTTGCCTACACTCCTTACGAATTTGGCAAACCAATGCGCACCATTATGGTGAGCACTGCGAATCCGAATTTCACACCATACGATCAAATTTCTGATTACATAAAAAATGCATTACTAACCACCGAAGATCCTTTGTTTTTTAGTCACCACGGTTTTTACGAAGAAGCCTTTCGTCAATCTATTGCAACGAACTTTGTGGTAAAACGATTTAAACGAGGAGGCAGTACCATCTCAATGCAATTGGTGAAAAATGTTTTCTTAAGTAGAAACAAAACGGTTGCGCGTAAGCTCGAAGAAATGATTATTGTGTGGTTAATAGAAAACAATAGATTGAGTGCGAAGCAACGCATGTACGAAGTGTATTTAAATATTATTGAATGGGCGCCGAATGTATATGGCATTGGAGAAGCATCTCAATTTTATTTTAACAAACGCCCTGCACAATTAAATTTAGGAGAAAGTATTTTCTTGGCAAGCATTGTCCCGAAACCTAAGAAATTTAAATATTCGTTTATGCCTGATGGCACGCTAAAACCCTATATGCACAACTATTTCCGATTCATCGGCAACCTCATGGTGAAGCGAGGAAAAGTTCCAGCAACAGACACCGTAAACATTTTCAACTCGGTAGTTTTGCGTGGAATTGCACGTAATTATGTGGTGGTAGATTCCTTGCAAATTATTCCAGAATCTGATGAACAGATGGAAGAATTAAATAATTTGCTAGTCGAATAATAGATTATTCCGCTGATATATCATCCTGCATAAAAGAACCTGCATAAATGCAGTTGTGTACGTAATTGTTCGCCCGTAGTTTTACATCATGTTAGTTAAAACTTATGGAAGTGCAGTACACGGAGTGAATGCGATTCTCATCACAGTAGAAGTAAACATTGTATCGGGTGTCGATTATCATTTAGTTGGTTTGCCAGATAGTGCGGTAAAGGAAAGTAATCTGAGGATAGAGTCAGCTTTGAAGCATGTGGGTTTGGTAATGCCGAGGATGAAAATTGTGGTAAATATGGCACCGGCAGATATTCGCAAAGAAGGATCGGCGTACGACCTGACGATAGCAATGGGGATTTTAGCTGCGAGTGAACAGATTCCGTCGGAGAAACTTTCTACGTATTTGATCATGGGAGAGCTTTCCTTAGATGGAAGTTTGAAAGCGATTAAAGGGGCTTTGCCAATAGCGATTGAGGCGAAGCGAAAGGGATTCGAGGGGTTTATTCTGCCTAAGAAAAATATGCGAGAAGCTGCAATTGTGAGTGGGCTAAATGTGTATGGGATGGATAACATTTCAGAAGTCGTAGGATTTTTTACAGGAGAGAATGTGGTCGAGCCGTTTCAGCTGAACACTCGTGAAGATTTCTTTTCGAAAGCAGAAGATTTCGA
>CAJBVG010000205.1 GCA_903958995.1 uncultured bacterium
ACCACCCTTCCATCATTTTCAACTTGTACCATATACCCATTAAATGGTTGCTTATTGTATATCCAACCACTATCGGTTTTTGATAAAAGCGTGTCATTGTTTTTAACTTCAACTTGCGGTGGCTCATAGTTGCTATTACATGCTATTGTTACTATAGCCCAAAACGTCAATATAATAGGTGAATTAATTTTCAATCTAAATTATTTTACTAAAAACTGACCCATCATTCCGCCATCTTCATGATTGGAGAAATGACAATGATACATATATGGGTTTACCGCATCTGAAAAATCATCAAATTTTGCTATCACCGTGACTGTTTCCCCTAAAGGAACATATACTGTATCTTTCCAACCCGATTCATGTTCACCTACTACACCAGAGCTTCTTGCAATAATTTTAAACTGCACATCATGCACATGAAAAGAATGTCCAAATATATTGTTGTTTACAATGGTCCATTTTTCTATGGCATTTAAATTTATAGTTTGATTAATTGTGGTAAATCCATAGGTATTATTATCAAAAGTAAAGGCCGCACCTGCTTGGCCACCAGTAATATTTATAGTTCTACTATTGGTTACATCCGAATTTGTCCAATAAGTATTGCTAGCAAGCTTACTTGGTAATGCCGTAATTGCACTAGTAGTACTTGCCCCCACTTTAATATGTAACACATTAAAATCCTTGTTATTAATTAAGCTACCAAAATCACCAGCACTAGCAGGTTCAGCCCCAGGAAAACCAAATTTTTGACCTGTATTATATGCTTTCAAATCAATACTACTAGCTACAGCATCATTGCCAAGGTTTATTAAAATTTCAACACGCTCACCAGGCATGATTTTAACTCTCGTAGTTGTAATGGGTGCGTTTAATAAACCACCATCATTTCCAATAATATTAAATGACCTGTTATCACTTAAACCTAAATCATAGCCTCTTTCAATTTCAGCATTCAATATTCTTAAACGTACATACTGTTTAGGTAAAGTTATTTGAGCATCCATAGTACCATTGGCTAAAAGATAATCTCCATAAGCACCTGAAATATTAAAGGAATTGTCTGTATTAAACCTCCTACTAGTTAATACTAAAGGAATATCATCAGTACCATAAGTTCTTGGTAAAGCCAATGCCGATTCAGCAGGGTCCTTTATAATAATGAACCCACCCGCTCCTTTCGCAAGTTGCTCATAGGTTTTCATATGAAGGTGTGGATGATACCAATAAGTACCCGCATTGTTTTTTATTTTAAAATTGGGTGACCAAGTTGCTCCTGCGTCAATAATTTGATGGGGGCCGCCATCCATTACTGCGGGAATATGAAACCCATGCCAATGCACTGTGGTTTGATCTGATAAATTATTTTTTACATTAATTTTTACATCATCTCCCTGATTCATAATAAGCGTAGGGCCCCAAAAACTATTTCCATTATATCCATAGGTTGCAGTTACTGCACCAGTTTTAAATTGCTTCGTGGCTTTATCTAAGGTTAAATTAAAATTTGTTCCAGTGATAGCAGGAGGAACAAAAAGTTCGTTATAGGTGGAATTAGTGCCGCTATTACTTGTGTCAGTAGGGCTTGTTGTGGTACTTGTCTTATTACAAGAAACAGCAATAATAGCCATTGATATTAGTAATATTCTGAATGTATTTACGATCATAAGAAGATATTTAGCTATTAGATGTTTCAAATGAACTAATCCTTCGGAGAAAAAATATATTAATATTACCGAAGGAATTGAATAGCTTAAACATCTATTATAAGTACATTTTGATTGAAAAAGAGCTCATAGCAAGTTTGAAGCAGGGTGAAGCCTCCGCTTTCAAGATCCTAGTAGAAAACTACCAGGACAGAGTATATTATAGTGTCCTGAATATACTTCATAATGCGGCCGAGGCAGAAGATACA
>CAJBVG010000206.1 GCA_903958995.1 uncultured bacterium
AATTGTTCAAATTGACTAATTGTTCATATTGTTCAAATTAATATTGGCACATTAGCACATTGTCACATTAGCACATTATTGTAGTAAAAGTTCAATCAACTTCTGCAGTACCTTTTCTTCTTCTTGAAACATATTCTCCTCTGGATTTTTAGTCGGCAAGTCCAGCTGAATGTCCTTTATTTCTTGAAGATTATAGTACAAGCCCTTATTTCTACGGATATCATAAACAATCCATTTTTGCTTCGCATATTTTTGAAGAAGATAGTCTTTTAGTAATGGCAATACATTGTAATTAGGTTCAATGATGTTGTACTTAATATCATTTACTAGGGTTTGAAACCGTATCTTTTCCTTTACCACTTGCTTCTCTCGATGAAGCATTTTTACCACATCGTTTAAGCGTTGTACTACGGGGTGACTAAGATTTTCTTCGATGTTTTTTTTAGAGTCGATTAAGTATTGTACATACCGAATAATGGTATGATCTTCACCACGGATCTCTGATAAATACGCCAATTCGATACGCTCTAAACTGATGTTGCTCGACTTCCTCTTTATGCCCGACCATACCCGTTGCGCTTGCGCTTTATTCGACTTCACCTGAATGGTTTGAGCGAACAGCTCTCCTAGCGGTTCTCCTATCCTAGCCAAACGAAAAACAGGGATTTTTTGCTCATATAAAGTGAAAATACAACACATAAGTCCCTCGAAACTACCATCATACACCAAAATCTTAAACATGCTCATTTTACTAATATTATATTCACTAATATACTAAAAGTTTTAGCATTTTGTAAATAGATTTAAGATTTTAGATATAAGATTTTAGACAATTAACAACTGCAATTATTACCTTTGAATACAATGAAAATCACAAAACAACTCCAAAAAGAGTTCTCCAAAATGAATTCGGTAAAGGTTTCCTTGATGGTTGGTACCGATGAAGATTTGTTTGCTGAGTTGATGGATTGTATGCTGAGTACAGACAAGGAACTTTCTCGTCGCGCGGCATGGGCCATGAGCTTTTGTTACCGTGAGCATCCTTTCCTATTCGATAAATATGTAGGTAAGTTCGTTGAGTTGATGAATAGCAAAATCTATCATGATGCAGTACTTCGTACCATTACCCAATCATTAGAGAATATGGATATTCCAGAAGAATACGAGGGAATGGCTTACGAATATGGAATGGAAATTTTATTAGACCCTCACGCTCCCATTGCTGTGAAAGCCTATTCCATACAAATACTTCAAAACATTGCCCGAAAATTCCCAGAACTGAAACAAGAACTCATACAAGTTGTTCAAGATAGAATGGAATTTGAAACTCCTGCCTTTCGATCGCGTGGGAAAAGAATGTTGAAAGAGTTTAATATGAACAATATGAACAATTAGTCAATATTAACAATTCAATATTTTCAACTTAGAATTTAGAACTTAGAATTTAGAATTTAGAATTAAATTTTTCAATGAGCACTATTATTTACGACGATAACTGTAACCTCTGCAAAGCTTCTGTGAAGTTTTTAACCAAACATGATACGAAACATCGCTTGTCGTTTGTGCCGTTAAATTCTACAGAATCGCGTGCAGCGCTAAAGAATGTTGGAGTGAATTTCGTTCAGAAAAATACCGTCTATTTTATACATCAACAAAAAGCCTACGTAAAATCAACCGCAGTGCTCAAAGCATTGTCGCTATTACGTTTCCCAGTAAATGTACTATCTGTTTTTATAGTAGTTCCTCGTTTTATTAGGGACTATTTTTATGGAATTGTCGCAAAAAACCGTACTAAATTCTAAATGTTAAATGTTAAATTTTAAATTGAATTATTTAATTAACAAATTAATTTAGAATTTAACATTTAGAATTTAGAATTCTGTTTTTAGTGTTTCCACTATCTCAAAAACCGCCGGACAATACAAGGTATTCACCAAGGTCACATCAATAATGGTACGGAACTGTTTATCGCCTGTATGTGGATAACCTCTACATGCCTCCGGACGAGAAATATAAACACTGCATTTGTTATCGCCCTTTAAAAATGGGCATGGTGCGCCTTTATGAACAAAATCTCCTTCTTCATCCATTTCTAAATAACGCTCCATAAAAACTTTAGGTTTTAGACCTAAATGTTTAGATAGTCTGCGAATATCTTCGGGTTCGAAGGTTGGACTAATGGTTTTACAACATCCTGCACAGTCTAAGCAATCAATTTTTTGAAAGGCAGCATCGTGTGCTTTATCAACTATTTCTTGTAAATCTTTTCTACGTGTTTTTTTTAATATTGTAAAGAACTCTTCATTATCTGCATGTGCTTTCTTTGCCTTACGTGCAAAGGCTTTCAGGTCGATTTGGTTTACCGGCATTATAAGTTTACTCCTAATTCTTTAATGATGTGTTCTGCATGATCTACTTTTTGTGCTACCCATAAAACGTAACGAATATCACAACCAATAGAGCGTGAATATAACTCATTCCAAGCAAAGTCGTTAATCGTTGCTTCATATGCTCTGTCAAAATTTACGCCGACTAAGTTTCCATTTTCATCTAATATCGGACTGCCAGAATTTCCTCCAGTGGTGTCCATGTCGTATAAAAATGCAATCGGAACATCTTTACCATCTTTCGTGGTAAACCTTCCGAAGTCCTTGTTTTTATAAAGTTCTCGCATGAAATTAGGCAAGTAATATTCACCAGAATTTTGTCCTTTTTCCATTAATCCGGTTAAGGTTGTAGTAGGCTTGTAATAGGTAGCATCAATAGGTGTATATCCTTTAACATGCCCGTAAGTTAAACGTAAAGTACTGTTTGCATCAGGTATAAAATTGGTCTTCTTAAATAAGATGCTTACATCTACATAATCAGCCAATAGTCTATTCAATTTACCATTACGTACTTTACGAATGGCATTCATTTTATCCACTTCAACACTTGCACTCGCAGCTAGTTCAAGCATAGGGTCTTTAAGTTTCATAAAATCCTTAAGTGACATATCTAAACTTGCATAAACCACACTCGGCATTATGAACATCGTCTTTGTAAATAATGTATTCACATACTTCTCTACTCCTGCTGAAAGGTCTTTTTGTTTCTCTATATTGAATTTTGGTATCACGTTGAAACGCTCTGCCTGCGGTAGTTGTAGCCCATCCATGATAGCACGTTTTAATAATCTTTTCTCGGTTTCAATAACATACGTATCGTATTGCGATTCGATTGCTTTTTTAATTCCAGCTTTAGAATCGGCAAAGATTTTTTCTTGTTCTTCAGGTTTTGCAGCAGCAATTTTTTTGCGTAACCCATTCATAATATTGGCTGAACTTAAGGCATTTGAACTTGGAATAAATTGATCAAGTACTAAGAATTTTTTGGCATCCGAAAATACTTCATCATACACCATATCGATATTTTTTAACATCGCTCCATACTTTTTATTTAAGGTCGCATCATCTAAAATAAATTGCTGTAGGTCTTTTTCTTGATTGTATTTTTGTTGCACTAACTCAATATTTCTTAGGCCTTTAATTTTGCCTTTGTAGTTCTTTAATACATTGGCTTTACGTTTAATACGTGATGCTTGTTTAAGCTCAAGCTCTTTGTTTACAGAGGTTTCCTCCATTTGCTTATTTTGCCATTCGTATAAACTCGACATGTATGGCAATTGGAATTTTTCTTGGTATTCGATATACTTTGCTGGGTAATTTCTAAATGTTCTACCTGGATATCCTAAGATAAATACGAAGTCGCCTTCGTTAGCACCGTTCGGATTTACCTGTAAGAATTTCTTCGGTTCGTAAGGAACGTTGTCTTTTGAATACCCTGCAGATGAACCATCTTTAGCAACATAAGCACGCATAAAAGAGAAATCTCCAGTATGACGAGGCCATACCCAGTTATCACCTTCCCCACCAAACTCTCCTATTGCTCGCATTGGAACATATACTAAACGTACATCTTTAATAGTTTTATAGCGGAACAAAACATAGGTTCTGCCAATAAACATTTCCGATATTTCTGCTTTGATTGTTTTGTCTTTAGCTTCTTCAATCTTAATGATTTCAGCAATCTTCGCGTTAATCATATTGATTCTGTCTGTAGGATCCATCACATCTTTTACCGCATCTAAAATCCGAACTGATACATCTTCATAAGAGTCTGTGATTTTGCAAGTGAGGTTTTTTGCAGGAATTTCTTCAGCATAATTTTTCGCTACGAAACCATTAGTTAAGTAATCCTTTTCCGGAGTACTCGCTAATTGAACTGCTTCAAATGCACAATGGTGATTCGTGATAATTAATCCAGATTTTGATACAAATGATCCAGTACATCCTCCAACATTTACTAAAGCATCAACTAAGCTTAAGCCATTTGGGTTATATACTTCCGATTGGTTAATTTTTAAACCCGCTTTCTTTAAATCTAATTTTGATATTTCACTTAATGGAAACATCCCTTCTTCGGGTGCAGGACTAGTAAATTGCATGCTTGATAGTCCGAGTGACAATACGAGCAATGTGAAAAATTTGTTCAATTTCATATGGATATAGATTGAATGATTACCAAAAATAAATTTTATCTTCAGATAAACCGAATCATTTATCATTATGTTAGCTTTGTAGTATGTCAGAAGAATTACAAATCGATAAAAACAGTAGTCGCGAAGAGAAATATAAAAGCTTAGTGCCTCAAATTCAGGCCCTCCTTACAGGAGAGTCGGATATGATTGCAAATATGGCTAATATTTCTGCAGCACTTAAAGAAGTATTTTCTTTTTGGTGGGTTGGGTTTTATCTGGTTAAAAACAACGAATTAGTTCTAGGTCCCTTCCAAGGACCGGTTGCTTGTACCCGTATTGCATTAGGGAAAGGGGTTTGTGGTACTTCTTGGAAAGAAGCTAAAACCATTATCGTTGCCGATGTTGATCAGTTTCCAGGTCATATTGCTTGTAGTTCTGCTTCACGCTCGGAAATTGTTGTTCCTGTTTTAAAGGATGGAAAAGTAATCGCTGTATTGGATGTAGATTCGGAACATTATGATCATTTTGATAAAACGGATGATCAATATTTAACGATCATCACTAAATTACTAAGCTAATGAATGCTGAAAAGCCTATTGTTTATTATATCTCTGGATTAAGTGCTGATCATCGTATTTATCAATTTCTTATGATTGATGGGTATGAAAGTAAAGCGATTGAATGGGCGAAACATGAGGAATACGATACGATGGCGAGTTATGCTTCGAAATTGATTCAACAGATTGATACCACAAAACCTGTTGTTCTTATCGGTACTTCCTTAGGTGGAATGATGTCTATAGAAATAGCAAAGCAAATAAAAGTTGAGCATACATTTTTAATATCATCTATAAAAACACGTTTCGAACAACCCGCTTATTTTAAGTTTTTCCGAAGTTTCCCGATGTACGAATGGTTGCCTAACTCTGTGATGGGTAACCCCGATTTTTTCATGAGGTTCCTCTTCCCTGCTGGTATGAAAAAAGAATGGAAAGAACTGTTTGCAGATATGTTCAACAAATGGAGCCCTGCATTTTTACGTTGGGCAATGAAAGCCGCCTTAAATTGGACTAACGAAACTAAAATTGAAAATTATACTCATTTCCATGGCGACAATGATTTAGTGTTTCCCCATAAACACATTCAAAATTTCCAATTAATACAGGGTGGAACACATATTATGGTGATCACCAAAGCCAGGGAAATAAAAAAATTAATTGAAGATACAATGAATAAATAATTCTTGTAACTTTAATTAAACCTTACACCCTCAACATGAAAAAGTTCTTACGCTATTTGCTGTACCTTCTGGGTGCAGTTGTTTCTCTTGTTATTCTCTTTATTTTATTTATTCAATTTCGAGGCATACCTAACTATGAAGCCAAAGAAATTTCGATTACCGTAGTGCCAACTCCCCAACGTATTGCTCAGGGTAAAAAGCTAGCATCTATGCTATGTGTGAAGTGCCATTTGAATACCGAAACACAATTATTAACTGGAAAATTTTTAGTGGATGCTCCAGAACTTTTCGGGAAAATTTATTCTAAAAATATCACTCAAAGTAAAGAGCATGGTATTGCGAATTGGACAGATGGACAGTTAGCTTATTTCTTACGAACAGGTGTTCGTCCGGATGGTTCCTATGTTCCAATGTACATGCCTAAGTTTATTAAAATGGCCGATAGTGATATTGAAAGTATTATTGCTTGGTTACATTCTGATGATTCCATGTTAAGAGCAAGTAATGTAGTACCACCATCTTCAGAACCTTCTTGGTTTACTAAATTCTTAACGAACATCGCGGTGAAACCTATACCATATGATGGTGTTGCGATTGATGTTCCCGATACAACAAATGCTGTAGAACATGGTCGTTACATGGCTACTAGTCAATTGCAATGTTATGCTTGCCATTCAGGTGATTTTGCCAAACTGAACGATCTTAATCCTGAAAAGTCATTTGGATTTTTTGGAGGAGGAAATTCTATGCTCGACTATGATGCGAAAGTTATTTATACAGCCAATATTACCATGGATGAAGAAACGGGTATTGGTACTTGGACAGAAGCTGACTTTTTGAAAGCATTAAAAACGATGCAAACTCCACAAGGCAAAATATTAAACTACCCTATGGAACCCTATGCTATGCTTAATGATACCGAGCTTAAACATATTTATGCGTATTTGAAAACAGTTCCTGTGTTGAGGAATCGAGTAGTAAGACGGTAACTCATTTCTTGTAACTCGTCGCTCGTAGTTCGTAACTCGACAAATTATATAAATTACGAATTACGAGCTACGAATTACGAACTACGAACTACGAGATAGTAGCTATGCACTTCAACTCAATCGCAATTGGAGTCGGTAAGCAATTAATTTCGCAAGTAGTTCTGCAGGGTAAATTATCTTTAAAATACTCAGCGTATACTGCATTGTATTTTTTGAAATCATCTTTCATATTTGTTAGGAAAACAGTAACATCTACTAGGTTTTCCCAAGATGAACCAGCTTCTTCTAAAATCAATTTCACGTTATTAAATACCGAACGGCATTGAACTTCGATATCATATGAAGTGATGTTTCCATTCTCGTCTAATTCTACACCAGGAATTTTTTTAGTTCCTTTTTCTCTAGGACCTACACCTGATAGAAATAATAAGTTGCCCACTTTACGAGCATGAGGATATAAACCTACTGGTTCTGGAGCTTTGGATGAGTTGATGATTGACATTATATTAAATTCTAAGTTTTAAATTCTAAATTCTAAATTATTAGCATATCAGCATATTAGCAAACTAGCATATTAATACCGTATACATACGTTTTTTGCTTCGGTGAAGAATCTTAGTGCTTCCCAGCCTCCTTCTCTACCAACGCCTGAGTTTTTCATTCCACCAAATGGGGTACGTAAATCGCGGAGTAACCAGCAGTTAATCCAGATAATGCCGCTCTCTACTTTTTCTGCCATACGATGCGCTCGCGAAAGATTTTCTGTCCAGATCGTAGCCGCTAAACCATACTCAGTAGCATTGGCATACATCAATACTTCTTCTTCTGTATCAAACGGAGTTAGTGTCACTACAGGTCCGAAAATTTCTTCCATATTCGTTCTGCAATTATAGGCCAAACCCTCAATTACAGTAGGTTTTATGAAGTATCCATTTTCACAACGGCCTGCAGGTTTTACAGATTCACCACCTGTTAAAATGGTTCCTCCTTCTTGTTTCGCAAGTTCGATGTATGATAATATTTTTTCGTAATGTGGCTTAGAAACGATGGCTCCAACATTTACATCAGTACTTGGATCGCCTATACTTAAAGCATTTACTTTTTCAATAAATGCCGCTTTGAATTTTTCGTAAATAGGACGTTCAATAAAAATTCGAGAACCACATAAACAAATTTGTCCTTGGTTTTCGAAAGATGAACGAACTGTTGTCTTTAACATCTGATCGAAATTACAATCGGCAAATATGATGTTCGGATTTTTACCCCCTAATTCTAAAGAAAGCTTTTTAAACATTGGTGCTGCAATGCTTGCAATGGTTCTACCTGTTGATGTTCCACCGGTAAACGATATTGCTTTTATATCGATGTTTTTACTTATTGCATCACCCACTTTTTGTCCTAATCCGTGAACAATATTTAATACACCTTTTGGTAATCCAACTTCTTTACACACTTCAGAAAGTAAATATGAAGTATAAGGAGTAATCTCTGATGGCTTTGCTACTACGCAGTTACCAGCTGCTAAAGCAGGCGCAATTTTCCAAGAAAATAAATATAAAGGTAAGTTCCAAGGTGAAATACATGCAACCACACCAATAGGTCTACGTAAGGTATAGTTTACTCCTACACCTTCCATGAAATGAGATTCAGTAGAGGATTGTTGAATGGCAGTTGCAAAGAATCTGAAATTACTTACCGCTCTAGGAATATCAACGTGGCGAGCTAAGTTTAATGGCTTACCATTGTCTAAACTTTCTGCTGCTACAAATTCTTCCATACGAGCTTCAATACCTTTGGCAATCGCTTCGATGTATTTTGCACGCTTCTCATAATGCATATTTCCCCAAGCGTCCTCAGCTGCTTTTGCAGCATTTACAGCAAGTTGAACATCATCTGCATCAGAATCGGGAATCATTGAAAACACTGTACCTGTAGAAGGATCAATGTTCTCTAAATATTGCTTTTTTAAAGGCTCTATTAATTCACCGTTTATGTAGTTTTTTAGATAAATCATATTCTAATTTCTGTTCGTCGGAGTGTCCTCACTCCGACA
>CAJBVG010000207.1 GCA_903958995.1 uncultured bacterium
GATTCACGAAAAACCTCAAATTGGCACTGAATTTCGCCATAAATTTTCTTACTCTCAGGAGCAAGTTGATCTATTCGCTCAAGTAACAGGAGATACTAATCCTTTACACATAGATGCTGAATATTCAGCAAAATCAATGTTTGGTAGAAGAATTATGCATGGCTACTTAGGAGGCTCAGTATTTACTAAAATATTTGGAACTTTGTTTTGTGCTGAAGGAAATGTTTATATGAAACAAGAAATGAAGTTTTTAAAACCTATGTTCACAGATAAAGTATACGAAGCGATATTAACAGTTAAAGAAATATTACCAGAGAAGAACAGAGCTATAATAGAAACAAAGATTATTGATCCAGAATCTGGAGAAACGACTACAACTGGAGAAGCAATGATGTATAATAAAATATATTTTATATAAACTGAATTTTATGAAGATTATTTCTAAAGCAATTTTACTTTTCGCATTTACTCTCATTACGCTATCTGCTTTCGCACAGAAAGATGCAGCATTATCATCTACCTATGCAACTGCCTGGGCTCAGAAATCAGGAACAATGAATGTTCAATATTTGAATAATTTCCCGTTTTCCTATACCAATGCTGAGGGTGAGCTTACAGGAATTGAAATTGATATCATCAAACAATTTGCGGTATGGTTGAAAATTAAAAAAGGAATTGATGTTGATTTGAAATTTGAAAGTTCAGATGATTTTGCAAAGTTTTACGAGAAAGTAAGAATTACGAAAGCCGTTAGTGTGGGTGCAGGATCTGTAGCTGTTACATCTGATCGTGCTCGTGAAATTAAGTATTCATCACCTTACCTTAAAAACAAACCAGTTTTAGTTAGTTCTATTTTACGATCAACATTAACTGATGTACGTAATATCTCTAAAGAGTTTAATGGCATGACAGCAGTAATTGTTAAGGGTTCTGTACATGAGAAATTAATTAAAAATATAAAAGATAATTACTGGCCAGACATGAAAGTGGAATTGGTTGAATCGCCTGCAGTAGTTTTAGATAAAATTTCCGGTTCGAATAAATACTTCGGATACCTAGATTTGATTACGTATTGGGCAACGATTCAAAAAGAGTCAAAGCCATTAAAGATTCACCGTGCTACTCAATTTGATACCGAATATTTTGCATTTATATTCCCTAAAAGTTCAGATTGGGCAACTGTATTTAATGAGTTTTTTGATGGTGGCTTAGGTTTTCCAGCTAGCGATGCATACATGGATATTCTTCGTAAGCATTTGAGTTCGGAGCTGATTAATTCGGTAGCACTTACCTACTAGTTTTAAGAATTGAGATATTAGAATTTAGAAAGTTACTAATCCAACTATTTCTCAATTCTAATATCTCAATTCTTAAAACTAAAAAAGGAATATCATCGGTAAAAAATTCTCCACTCCTTCTGCAATCATTACTTGGTTGGTATCAGAGTATAAGATTATTCTAATTTTTTGATTTTGTTTTAATTCGTATTCGGCAATAACTTGTAAGCATCCTCCACAAGGTTTAATCATTTCTTTATAATTGCCAGCTTTATTATTTGCTGTAACGCAAATGGTTTTAATAATTCCCTCTGGATAATTGGCACCAAAATGAAATAGTGCAACGCGTTCTGCACATAAACCAGAAGGGTATGCCCTATTCTCTTGATTACTGCCTAGAATAAACTCACCAGAAGCCATCTGTAGGCTTGTGCCTACACTAAACGTGGAATAAGGTGCATATGCGTTTTTACGAGCTCTTAGCGATTCTCCAACACACTCTTTATCATTATCATTTAATTCTTCGAACGTACACTTTACGAACGATATGCTTTTTTCAATTTTCTCCATATTTTATATCTTGCCACTGTTCTAATCTTTTATTCATAACCGCGTACCATAGTGGTGGTATTAATGTTAAAATAACCATGGCTGGGTAACCATTAGGTAACTGTGGACTATCTTGATGAGCGTTTAAGAGTTGGTAATTTTTGGTTGCGTACATGTGATGATCCGCATGTCGTTGTAATTGGAAAAGAAAATAATTGCTGTAAATAAAGTTAGCATTCCAGCTGTGGTTTGGATTCACTTTTTCATATACTCCTGGTGATACTTCTTTACGCATCATGCCGTAATGCTCAATGTAATCTACTGCTTCAAGTAAACTGAACGATAATATTGCTTGTAATAAAAGAAAAACTAGTAATGAAAAGGGTAATGAATTTGTTATTTCATAACCTATTATTCCGCAAACAAAAAATAGTAAAATAGAAAATAGTGTTAAGCGGTACACTTCGTTTGTCCACAAATTTGATTTCTTTTTGCGTTGAGCTAAACGCTCGTTTTCAATTTTAATACTATTCATAAATCCACCTATTACTGCTTGTTTCCAAAATGCATAATAGTGTTGGTTTTTACGAGCAGTAGCTGGATCATGGGGAGTTGCAACGTGTACATGATGACCACGATTATGTTCCACCCAAAAGTATCCGTATCCCACTTGAACCAATAATAATTTTGCTAAGAATTTATCTAATTTATTGGTTTTGTGTCCAAGTTCATGAGCAATCGTTATCCCAATTCCACCATTCATTATCATGGTGTTGATGAGTAATAAAATGAATGTCTTAGTGCTAATCGGGTCATTCAGAAAAATATATACCAACCAGATCATTGTAGAAGTTTGCACTATACTCCAAACATGAAGAATACCACGAAAGAAGTATTCATCTTTTATTTGCTCCGATATGTCTTTTGTGTAATTATTATCATCCGTACCAATTATAGGGTCCAAAATTGGTAAAATAATGAACATTAAAATGGGCAATACAAATAATAGGTTTGTATTTATCGAGTAATATGATCCAACGATACTGATGGGGATCAATAGCACCAAAAGGTAGCCGTATTTGCTTATTTTACGCATATATACCAAATATACGTATTCAAAACTTAAAGTACTATAGTCCTGAATATCATAATATTTATCATTCGATTGTCAAGAATATAATACAAAACAACATTGGCACAACTTTAGTGTTAAAGTAATAGGTATCTCGAGAAATCGAGGTGTTTTGGTTTAGTTGTAGTTAAAACCCGGTCCTTGGATCGGGTTTTTCATTGTAATAGATTTCGTTAGCTCTTCTATAATGATAGCTTCCGTTAAGTCTGTCCATTCCTGATTATGTAAACGAACCAATTTCTCTTTTTGTGAGCGTGTCCATTTACTAACTAAGCGGTAACGATCTTTCGCTTTAAAAATATCGGCATATTCTTCAAAATAAACCAGACGATATGGCGCCAATTCAGCCGTATTAAACAAATTTTCATGTTCATTCCTACAAGATTTAGCAAATCTTACGATGTCATCCGTCATCCCCACAATGATCTCTGATCTGTTCGGATTTGTAATAAAATATAGGTACTTCGAAGGAAACACAGGACCTTTCGATAACTCTAACCACTCTTTTTCGATTACCATAGCTAAAAAATTTAGTTTGTTTATTAAAATATTTTACTAATTTTATATGCAATAATACTAATATTTTTAGCAAAACAAAATAAATCATGAAAAAAATTAGCACTAATATTCGTTTTTTACGCAAAAAGAATAACCTTACACAACAGGAATTTGCGGATGCTATTGGTATCAAACGCTCAATGATTGGGGCCTATGAGGAGGATCGAGCTAGTCCTAAAATGGACAACATGAAAGCCATTGCTAATTATTTTGGTATTTCTGTTGATGAGTTAGTTTCTGAACGAATTACAGATAAATGGCTAGAGGAACGTAATATTCGTTTAGAAAAAGAAAAAGAGATTAAAGCAGGTAACTTAA